>JAFTFE010000147.1 GCA_017449765.1 Lachnospiraceae bacterium
AAATACGACAGAAGATATAATAAATATAGAAGGCATTGATATGAACTTATCCGGTCATCAGGTAAAAGTTGATGGAATGCCGATTGAACTTAGTTATAAGGAATTCGAGCTTTTGAATTATTTTCTTGTTAATCAGGGTGTGGCTCTGTCAAGAGAAAGAATATTAAATAATGTATGGAATTACGATTATTTTGGTGATGCAAGAACCATAGATACACATGTAAAAAAATTGAGAAATAAACTTGGAAAAAAAGGTGAATACATCAAGACAATCTGGGGTATGGGATATAAATTTGAGGTGTAACATATGAAGATTTCCATAAGAACCAAGATTACACTGATGGTTATATTGTTTACAACCTTCATAGTTGCAACCTCGTGGATTGTGTGCAGGGTTGTGATAAAAAATGTATTTATAAATAATCTTAAAGATAATATGATAACCACATATAAATCTTGCAACACATTTTTTGAGGATGATAATTATTCCGATGATACAATAAATGATTTATACGGAAAAATTAAAAACCCATCAGATGCGATAGTTTTGGTTATTGATTTTGAAAGCAATAAAATATATACAAATATAAATGATGACGGCAGGATGATGGAGAGTTTGTATAGAATTATGGACTCTGTTCTTGCCAAAAATGAAAAGATAAATGATAAAAGTGCACAATATGTCATAAATCGTAACTATGATGAAGTTATTAATTCCGATTATTATGATTTGATTGGAACCCTCGACAATGGGTATATGATAATTATCAGAAGTTCTATATCAAAAATTGATTCAGTTGTTAAAGTTGTTACAAGAGTTTTTAATTATATTACTGTATTTCTGATTGTGTTCAGCTCATTTTTTGTGCTTTTGCTAAGTAATGTTTTTTCAAATCCTATTAAGAAATTGTCACATTCCGCCCGCCGTATGGCAGATCTTGATTTTGAAACCAAGGTGCCTGTATATACAAAGGATGAGATAGGTGAGTTAGGCGAGTCGATGAATGAGATGTCATCAAAGCTTGAGAAGACAATATCACAGCTTATGACGGCCAATCTTGAACTTGAGAAAGATATAGAAGATAAACAGAAATTGGATGAAATGCGCAGAGATTTTCTGTCATACGTATCACATGATTTAAAAACTCCTATCGCTCTTATACAGGGTTATGCAGAGGGACTCAAGGATAATATCACCGATGATCCTAAGGAACTTGAGTATTATTACGATGTAATCATAGATGAAGCCAAGAAGATGAATACGATCGTACAGAAACTTATTAATCTTAATAAGATTGAGTATGGAGAGTTTAATATTAATATTGAAAGATTTGAACTTGTTGAATTCATAAATGACATACTTTCTTCGACGAGAATACTTGCAGATAACATAAAGGCGAATTTAGTGTTCGAGGAGGAAGCTCCTGTATATGTATGGTCCGATGAATTCATGATAGAGGAAGCTTTTACAAACTATCTTACAAATGCCATACATTATGTTACTGAAAATGGCATTATAAGGGTGTTTTTTGAGAAAAATGTAAAAAATATACGGGTCTGTGTGTATAATCAGGGAAATCAGATTCCCGAGGAGGATTTGGACAAATTATTCATTAAATTTTACAAGGTAGACAAGGCAAGAAGCAGGGAATACGGCGGAAGCGGTATAGGATTATCCATAGTCGCTGCCACTATGGAAGCCCTCGGAAATGAATACGGAGTATATAATACTGACGATGGAGTAGTATTTTATTTTGATTTAGACAATAATATGCCTTGTTAATCTTGAAAAATAGTGGTAGAATTATTACGTGTACATTTAATTGTGTGCGGAGGATAATAATGAAAAAAATATCAGCTATATGTTGTATATGCTTACTATTAAGCCTGCTTTCCGGATGTGGAAAGGTAATAGAGCTTACAGATGAAGAAAACTACATGGTTGCAGAATATGCAGCAGAGCTATTGCTAAAATATGATAGAAATATTGATTTAAAATATTATTCGGATAATGTTATTTCATCATCAGATTTTGTAACGACAGAGATGGCTACTACTGAAATTCTTACGACAGAGGCGTATCAAACTGAGGAAATTACGTATGAGACAACGGAAAAAACAGATGATACAATTAGTGTTACAGAGGATAATCCGGGTGATACATATACTTCATCCGAGCATAATATAGTGCCTGATGAGACACCTGAAGAAGATGTTTCGGTTGTAGATATTCCTTCTAATGTTCAGGATAATAATTTTGATATAGCAAGCTTTGCCGGTGTTAATACTGTCTCCATAAAATATGCATACTATATGCTTTTAGACCAATATCCGTCATTGGATCATGATGGTGTGGCAATCACGATAGATGCACCACCGGGCTATAAGCTTTTGGTTCTCAAATTCAATATGGAAAATAAAACCGGTGATGACCAGTATGTTGATATGTTCAGTAAGGAGCTTGAATACAGCGTAATTGTTGACGGCAATAAAAAGGCTAAGCAGATGCTTACGATACTGATTGATGATTTATACACATATCAGGGTACGGTTGATGGTAACATGTTTGAAGAGGTTGTTTTGCTGTTTCAGGTATCGGATTCTGTAGCAGAGAGTATGCAGAGTCTGAAATTACAGGTAACAGATACAAATAATAATGATGTGGTCATAGATTTAGAATAATTATGAGGGAGGTATGTTATGGACACTAATATTTTACTTGAAAGCGGAACTAATGAGTTGGAGGTACTTGAGTTTGTCATAAGAGGCAATCACTACGGAATCAATGTTGAGAAGGTGCGAGAGATACTTACATATCAGGAGGTAACACCTATCCCTAATTCACATCCTTGTATTGAAGGAATTTTTATGCCGAGAGAAAATATAATTACAGTTATTGATTTATTTCAGGCATTAGGTTTTGATAATGATAATAAAAAGAATAATTTCTTTATTGTAACTAATTTTAATAGTCTTAATATAGCATTTGATGTAGAACAGGTTTTGGGTATCAACAGAGTATCATGGACAGATGTTGTAAAGCCTGATTCATCAGTAAACGGTCCGGGTTCAGGAGTTGCAACAGGTATTATAAAGAATCCTGACAGCCTTCTGATAATTCTTGATTTTGAGAGAATAGTTGAAGAGATATGTCCGGAGACAAGTCTTAAGATGTCACAGGTTGAAAGCCTTGGCGAAAGAGAAAGAAATGATATACCAATCCTTATTGCAGAGGATTCTCCTATGCTTAGCAGACTTATTAAGGATTCTCTTAATATGGCAGGATATACAAAACTTATATTGAAAAATAATGGTCAGGAGGCATGGGATTATCTTGCCGAGCTTAAGAAAAACAATGGTGTTGATTATGGCGTTAAGTGTCTTATAACGGATATAGAGATGCCTCAGATGGATGGACATCATTTGATTAAGCGTATAAGAGAGACAGAAGGCTTAAAGCATATTCCTATAGTTATATTCTCATCACTTATTAACGATGATATGATGAGAAAGGGCAATCTGCTTGGTGCCAACGATCAGATAAGCAAGCCGGAGATAGGTAAGCTTGTTGGTGTGCTTGATAATCTGGTAGCAAGTAATATATACGGATAAATTGCAAGATGGTATAATTTACCTGACTAATATGCCGACAGATAATAATCTGTCGGCATATGGTTGTTATTTATATAAGAATTAAGGAGAGCAGTTATGAAACTTAATGAAGTTGGAAAAACTAAAGAAGATATAGTAAATCTCTATGAGACATATTTTTATGAGACCTTCAAAAGATTTGATTTTATTGCAGAAAGTGGTCATGATGCTTATCTGGTTGATGAGTCAGGAAGAGAGTATCTTGACTTTATGGCAGGAATAGCCGTAAACAGTGCAGGTCATTGTAATAAAAAGGTTGTTGAAGCCGTAAAAACCCAATGTGAAGCTTTAATACATGCTTCAAACTATTGCTATACAATACCTCAGGCTATGCTTGCCGAGCTTATTTGCAAGAGCATAGGCTTTGAAAAGATTTATCTTCAGAATTCAGGAGCAGAGGCAAATGAGGTTATGATGAAGCTGGCAAGAAAATATGGTAAGGATAACTATGGTCCAAATCGTTATAAGATTGTAACGGCTTATAACAGCTTTCATGGAAGAACTCTTGCGACACTTGCCGCTACAGGACAACCGGATTCAGCTATACAGCATAATTATGATCCTTTTATACCGGGTATAACTTATGCTGAATACAATAACTTAAAGTCCTTTGAAGATGCATGTGATGAGGACACAATAGCAGTTATGGTTGAACCTGTACAGGGAGAAGGAGGAGTTATTCCGGCTGATGAAGAATTCTTAAAGGGTTTAAGAAAGTTATGTGATGAGAGAGATATGCTTTTATTATTTGATGAGGTTCAGACAGGCTGGGGCAGGACAGGAAGTCTTATGGCGTATATGGATTATGGTGTAAAGCCGGACTGTATAAGTATGGCAAAGGCTATGGGAGGTGGAATGCCTATAGGAGCTATGTGTACAAGTTCGAAACTCGCACTTACCTTCGGTCCCGGAGCACATGGAAGCACATATGCCGGTAATCCTGTATGCTGTGCAGCGTCATATGCGCAGATACACGAGATAATTGATAATAATCTGTCTGAGAATTCCAAAACTATGGGTGAGTATTTCAGAAATATTCTTAAGACTCTTCCGGTGGTTAAAGAGGTAAGGGGACGAGGACTTATGATAGGCGTGGAATTTACCAAGGATATAGCAACTGATGTAAAGTACAATGCACAGGAGGCAGGACTTCTTATAACAGCAGTAAGACCATCTGTTATAAGACTTGTACCACCACTTAATGTAACTAAGGATGAATGTGATAAAGCCAAGTCAATACTTGAAAAAGTTATAAAAGAATTAATATAATATTGTAATAAACACTTGACAAATGTAAGTAAAACGGAGGTTTAAAAATGGAAAGACCAAATGCATGGAAGACTTATGATGACAATTCACTTAAGGAATTAGAAAAACTCTGTGAAGGATACAGATGTTTTTTAAACAAAGGTAAGACCGAGAGAGAATGTGTAAAACAGATAATATCTGAAGTTACGAAAAAAGGATACGTAAATCTTCAGGATATTATAGATAACAAGAAAACTATAAATGCAGGTGATAAGATATACAGTATATGTATGGATAAGACAGTTGCACTTTTTAATATCGGAAAAAAACCTATTGAGGAAGGTATCAATATCTTAGGCGCACATATTGATTCTCCGAGGATGGATATTAAGCAGAATCCTTTATATGAGAAGGGAGACTTCGCTTATCTTGATACACATTATTATGGCGGTATCAAAAAATATCAGTGGGTGACACTTCCTCTTGCCATACATGGTGTAGTTGTGAAAAAAGACGGTAAGGTCATGGATATATCCATAGGAGAGGAAAAAAATGATCCCGTATTCTGTGTAACAGATTTGCTTATACATCTTGCAGGTGAGCAGATGGAGAAGAAAGCGAATAAAGTTATAGAGGGAGAAAATCTTGATATCTTATTTGGCAGTTGTCCTGTTAAGGATGAGGATAAGGATGCCGTTAAGAAAAATATTATTAATATCATAAAAGAAAAGTATGATATTGAAGAAGAGGACTTCATATCAGCAGAGCTTGAGGTTGTTCCTGCTGGAGAAGCAAGGGATGCAGGTATTGACAGAAGTATGATTATGTCATATGGTCAGGATGACAGGGTATGTGCGTATACCTCTCTTATAGCTATGCTTGAGATTGATAACGTAGATAAGACAACCTGCTGCCTTCTCACTGACAAGGAGGAGATAGGAAGTGTAGGTGCTACGGGTATGCGTTCACTTTTCTTTGAAAATACGGTTGCAGAGATTATAAATGCAATGGGAGATTACAGTGACATCAGATTGAGGAGAGCACTAACTAATTCACGTATGCTTTCTTCTGATGTAAATGCTGCTTATGATCCTTTGTTTGAAAGTGCCTTTGATAAAAATAATGCATCTTATTTTGGACGCGGAGTAGTATTTTGTAAGTTTACAGGCTCAAGGGGTAAATCCGGCTCAAATGATGCAAATGCTGAGTATATAGCTGATATAAGAAAAATGATGGATGATAATAAAGTTTGCTATCAGACAGCCGAGCTTGGCAAGGTTGATGTAGGTGGCGGTGGAACAATAGCATATATTCTTTCTTTATATGGCATGGAAGTAATTGACTGTGGCGTAGCTGTGCTTAACATGCACGCTCCTTGGGAGATTACTTCAAAAGCAGATATTTATGAGGCTTACAAATGCTATAAGGTTTTTCTTTTGGAAGCTTAGGTAAAATTATGATAAAAATGTGCAGACAATTAAAGAGAAAAATAATGGCATTCCTTATGGTATGCCTTTTTCTCGTGCCTGCATTTCCGATGGATATAAAAGCTAAGGATACGTTTTTAGCGGATTATTTGCAGACTGTATATAACCAGAACAATGGCATAGGCAACAATGAAGTTAATTGTCTGTTGCAATCTTCGTCAGGCTATATATGGATTGGAACAGATGGTGGGCTATACAGATACAACGGTTCGGAATTTGTAACAATCAATCTTTGGGATATGGATAAGTCAGATGTTTATTCGATTAAATGTATTATGCAGGACTCTACAGGAAGATTGTGGATTGGTACGGGCAACTATGGATTATTTTATCTTAAGGATGGCGAATACATACATTTAGAGAATGAGTATTATGATGGAATAAAAACCATAAATGATATTTGCGAGACTGACGAAGGTGTAATATATGTTGCAACAGCAAATGGCTTATATAATATTGTTGATAATGATTCCGGCTCAATCTCTATGGTTCAATTCTCTGAAGATAGTTTATCCAATCAGGAGTTTATAAGACTTGCATATATGAATACAAAAATTTATGCGGCAACCGAGAATACGGAACTATACATATTTAATGAAAACGGTAATTATGACTTGTTTGATACTTATGATATAACAGGCGGTGATGATATAAGATGTCTGGAAGTAATTAATTCAAGATTGTATATCGGAACAAGCGGAAGAAATATTATAAGACTCAGGGAAAATGGAAGTTATGATACATTAACTGCCGAGGTTGATGGAATCAACAGTATAATGTATGACCATAACGGATATAAGTGGGTATGTGCTGATAATGGTTTAGGTTTTTTTAATAACAACAATACTTTTGTAAGACTGAATGAATGTGAGATAGACAGTTATTTATCTGATATTATAGAGGATTATGAAGGAAATTACTGGATTGCATCAACAAGAATGGGTACATTACTTTTGTCAAACAGTAAATTCGTAAATTACAATATGTATTCCGGCCTGCAGGAAACCATGGTGAATTCTGTATATGTCTATAATAATAATACTTATATTTGTACAGATGATGGTCTTATTATATATGACAAAGATAATTCGAGAGTATCAAATGACTTAACAGACAGTCTTGAAAATATAAGTGTAAAACATATAGCGGCAGATTCTTCAGGAAATCTTTGGATAAGTACTTATAGAAGATTTGGTTTGATAAAATATGAGACTGATGGCACAGTAACAAATATTACAAGAGCAGCCGGACTTTTGAATAATTCTATAAACTGTAGCAGAATATTAAAAAATGGTAATATCGCTGTTGCCACTATAGAAGGTATATCCATAATTAACAGGGACTGTAAGGTGCTGTACAGTTATGGTAAAAATGATGGTATGCAATTTAATAATGTTCTTTGTATATATCAGGATGATGATGGGAAAATATATGCCGGTACAGACGGTGGAGGAATGTATATATTTACTCCTGAACTTAAGCTTATTGAAAAATATACAACAGAGACAGGCTTAAACTCTGATTTTGTTACATCAATAGAATCAGGTGAAAAGGGTATCTGGATCGGGACAGATAATGGCCTTGGATTTTATAATGATACATACCGTTCCATAAGCAACATTGAATATTCTAACAGTATATATGATATTTTATTAAAGGATGATTTTGTCTGGCTTGTCAGTTCGATGGGTATTCTCAGAACGACGGAGGAGGAGCTTTTGGGGGCACAAGGTATTTCTTTGAGATATCTTGATTCGGACGATGGCTTGAATAAGACAATAAATGTATACAGCAATTCTTTCATTGATGATAACGGAGTATTATATGTATGCTGTAATACAGGTATTTGTTCATTAGATACAAAAAATATTCCTTATAATCAGATTGCTCCTAAAATCAGAGTAACAGCGGTAGATGTAGATGAGCAAAGGTATGAATTTGATGATTTGGCAAATGGACTTAAAGTGGATAGTAATGTACAGAGAATCACTATTGATTTTGCTGTATTCAGCTATATTAACAGAAGTGATATCAGAATAGAATATTATCTTGAAGGATTTGATGAGGAGCCTATAGCAATATCGGGAAAGGATACGATGGAGGCTGTATATACAAATCTTGATGGAGGTATATATACCTTTCATATCAATGCCTATAACGGTGATGGTACACCTTGTGAGAATGAGATTTCATTTACGATTGAAAAGGAAAACAATTTTACTGAAAATCCTGTTTCAAGGATAGCAATTACTGTAATTGCCATTGCAGTTTTTATTCTTATTGTTGTAGGAATTATTAAAATGCGTACAAGCATAAAAAATAAGAATAAAGAATTAGAGGAGCTTTCCAAGGAACATGAAGAAGTAATAAAAACCAGCAGTGCCAAGAATGATTATCTTGCAAATATGAGTAATGAGATAAAGACTCCTATAAATGCAATCATGTCTAAAGCAGATGAAATAATGCAGCTTATGGGTGCAGATGATGATTATAAAGACAGTGTACAGGATATATATAATATCGGAAATGGAATTATAGAAAAAGTTGATGATATAATATTGTTAGCTAAAATAGAGGGCGGAAGAATTGAAAAAATAGATGAACCATATTCCCTGACTTCACTTTTATTTGAATTGTCAGAGTATGCAAAAGAAATAATTGATGAGGAAAATGTCAAACTTTTTGTGGAATTCGGAAATGACATACCTGATGTGCTTATCGGAGATAAAAATATTATATCAAGTATAATCAGAATATTCATAGATAATGCAGTAAAGTTTACTAAAGAAGGCTCAATAACTCTTTCTGTGGATGCTTATGAATTAGATGAAAATAAAGATGAAGACGGATCGGATAATAATGTACGAATAAGCTATTCTGTAAGTGATACCGGTATAGGCATTCAGGAAGAACGGCTTGCTGATATTTTAGAAGTGTACAATATAGGAGATACAGGTAAAAATAATATATTTACCGGAAGCGGTATAGGTCTTGCCATAGCAAATGGATATTCCAAGCTTATAGGTGGGGAAATATCCGTGGAGAGTATGTATGGTGCAGGTTCGACGTTTTCATTATATATAAATGAGCAGATTTCCGATGAAAATGTAGCGGATAAAAATGTAGAGAGAATTAATGACATTGTATCCAAGGAGATTGCAGAGAAGATGTGGCTGCCGGATGTAAAGGCTCTTATCGTAGATGATGAAGCTGTAAGTCGTGAAGTAACAGCGAGAACACTTGAGACATTTGAAATGAAGATAGATATGGCAGATTCGGGCATGTCGGCATTGGATATGGTTATGAACAATGATTATGATGTTGTATTTATGGATCTGTCAATGCCTATAATGAATGGTATAGATGCAATGAAAGAAATACGAAGTTTAGAGGGGGAAAAATATCTTTTGTTGCCGATTATTTCCCTTGATTATAATGCAATATCAGATAACAAAGCATCACGTCTGGAAGACGGTTTCACGGACACAATGCTTAAGCCTATAGACTTAAGAAGAGTAGCTGCAATTCTTAATGATTGCCTTCCGGAGAATAAAATTAAAGAAAAGTCAAGCAACATAGAAGAATATATTAATAATTCTGAATACCATGATTATTTATTAAAGCTTGATGATTATATTAATGTTAAAAGAGCCATAGAAAAAATAGGCGGAAGCATTGATGTGTTTAATAAGATTATTAAGGCATTTTATAATCAGAATAAAAATTTAAAAGAAAATATAGAAGCACATGATTCAACGGATACACACTGGTTTAAGAGAAAGATACACACTTTGAAGACATCGAGCTATAATATAGGTGCTTATGAATTCTCTCAGGAGACTGCAAGAATAGAAGCTGCTATTAATTCAAATAATAACACTTATATGCTTATAAATTATGAGAAGCATCTTTCACATCTTGATGAACTTGTTAATGCCATAGGTGAGTATATTAATTCCATTGACGATTTAAAGAAGACAAAGCAGCATGAGGAAGAAGAAATAATTAATTCCGAAGAGATATACTCTGAAGAAAGAAAGTCTGAATCTATTGATAAAACTCTTCTTAATAAGCTTGATGAAAGTTTAGCAACTAATGATAGCAAAACTTTAAATAAAATAATGACAGATATATTAAAGTATAATTATGAGGGTGAGGATGGTGAATTTATAGTAGTTCTTAAGGAGACTATTGATGATAATGATATAGAAAAAGCAAGGGAATTAATTACTACTTATCTTGATTTGAAGTCATAAATTTGCTTGAATTTTTAAATAAAAATTAGTTGACATACATATTAGATTGTGTTAATATATGTCTTGTCGTGATGACACGGCAAGCAAATGCGCGAGTGGCTCAGCGGTGGAGCACCTCCTTGCCAAGGAGGGGGTCGCGGGTTCGATCCCCGTCTCGCGCTCTTATAAAAAATAGGGAATACCGATTGGTATTCCCTATTTTTTATGAGACCCTACGGGTCTCAAAGGTTCGATCTTCTCCGCTTCGCTCCGGTCCGCGCATAGCGGGTGTCCACCGGACACCCTGCGCCGTCTCGCGCTCGTGCAAACTTTTAGTTTTTGTTTTGGGAAATAGGTGTGAATAGTGCTTCTATTGGTACTTCTAATACCTGTGATAGTCCATATAGTTCTATATCGGTCACCGTTCTTGAGCCGTCCTCAATCCTTGATATTGAACCTCTGCATATATAAATTGCCATTGTTTCTAATTTATCTGAAAGCAATTGTTGACTGTACTTTCGTAGTTTACGGTAATACTTCACCTGATTACCGACCATATTACAAGTGTTTCCATCTATAATTCTTGACATTGTTACCTCTTTCTTAATGTTGTTTACATTTTTCCATACGTTATAAGATGTTAAAAATGTCTTGTTATAAGACAAAAATTATGATATATTATTCGCATATTATTTTTGTCCTATAACAGGACAAAATGAAATTTTATAAGAATATATTTTAGGAAGGAAGAAATTTAAAGATGAGTTTAATTAAGACAATATCATTAAAGAAAAATTATTTAAAAGATGCTTTGAAAAAAGCCACAGCCATCGGTATAGCGTCAGTTATGGCATTAGGCATTGTAACGACAGTTAAGACACCTATTGAAGTTAGAGCAGAAGATTATACCGAGGACTATATTGTCGGAGAAAATGATGAAAATCAGGATATGGATTATAATGCGATAGAAGTAGAGGATTTAGGTGACATATTATTGATAAGTGGACAGTCAGAAGATTTAAAAAAAATAAAGTCAAAGAAAGAGACACATTATAAAGCCGATGGTTCAATATCTGTTTGTTATTTGTATGAATATGATTTACAAGGTAATTTGACAAGAGAAACAGGTTATAAAGAAGGCGATGGTTCGGTAGGTTATTACATTGTGTATGAATATGATTTACAAGGAAATGAAATAAAAGGAACAAATTATAATGCTGATGGTTCAATAGCTTCTTACCATGAATATAAATATGATTCACAAGGAAATCGAACGAAATATACAAGTTATAAAGCTGATGGTTCAATAAGTGATTACAATGTTGTGTATGAATATGATGTGCAAGGAAATGAGATAAAACAAACAAATTATAAAGCCGATGGTTCAATAGATTCTTACTATGAATATGAATATGATTCACAAGGAAATGAAATAAAAGGAACAAATTATAAAGCCGATGGTTCAATACGTGATTATCATGAATATGAATATGATGTGCAAGGAAATGAGATAAAACAAACAAATTATAATGCCGATGGCTCAATATCTACATACCATGAATATGAATATGATTCACAAGGAAATATAATTAAGGAGGGAACCGGTTATAAAGTTTATGGATTAATAGATTATTACTATATATATGAATATGATTCAAATGGAAATCTTACAAAAAGAACAGGTTGTAAATCTGATGGTTCAATAAATGAAAATTATGAATGTGAATATGATGTAAAGGGTAATTTAACAAAAGAAATATATAAAAATGAAGGTTCAATACGTTCTTATTCTGTGTATGAATATGATTCACAAGGAAATAATATTAAAGGAACATATTACAATTCAGATGGTTCGATATCTACTTATTATAAATGTGAATATGATGTAAAAGGTAATTTAGCAAAAGAAACACATTATAAAAATGATGGAGCAATAAGCTTAAGTTTTGTTTATGAATACTACGAAGAAGTTGCCTATTCATCAATGTATCGCCTTTACAACCCAAACAGCGGTGAGCATTTCTATACCGCTAATGTAACAGAGAGAGATACATTAAGTGACTTAGGATGGAAGTACGAGGGTGTTGCATGGAATGCACCTGAAACGTCAGACACACCTGTATACCGTCTCTATAATCCGAACGCAGGCGATCATCACTATACAACAAGTAAGTCAGAAAAAGACACTCTTGTGAGCTTGGGTTGGAAGGATGAAGGTATAGGCTGGTATTCGGCAGATGATGACGGACAGCCACTTTATCGACTTTACAATCCAAATGCAAAAGGAGCCGGTTCACATCATTATACTACCAGTGCAGATGAGCGTGACAACCTCGTAAGTTTAGGCTGGAGAGATGAAGGCATCGCCTGGTATGGCGGTAAGTAAGCTTTAATTTCAATAAGATGTCCCCAGGGACATCTTATTGAATTGGATTTACTGTTTTTGTGCTTTTAAATCTTCAAGCTGACGGGTAAGCTCAGCTATGGTATTATCCTTGTTTTTTAATTCGGTTTTCTGATTGTCAATCTCAGCCTTTTGGCTGTCAATCTCAGCCTGCTTATTATCCAATTCAGCCTTTTGGCTATCTACCTCAGCCTTAAGCTCATCAATCATATATATCACCGTATTATGATCTAATTCCGCTAACTCCTTTGAATACATATTAATCAACCCCTCTGTGTTAAGACACATATCGTATATGTCCTCATATAACTCTCTGAAGTATGGATTATGCGATATAA
>JAFTFE010000148.1 GCA_017449765.1 Lachnospiraceae bacterium
GTAAAACCTCTAAATATTGTAGATGCAATGATGCGTTTTTTCAATAATGCTGGAATTTGTGCATTAAAATTTATAGAGGGTTTAAGGATGAAATGAATAGTCGTTCTAAATACTTGATTAAAAATGTTGAAATATTAACAATTAGTAATTTTGCATCTAAAATTTTGGTTTTTCTTTTAGTTCCGCTTTATACAAGCGTTCTGTCTACAGAAGAAGTTGGATTATATGACTTAGTGGTTTCAACAATATCGTTACTATTTCCAGTACTTACTTTAAATATTGTAGATGCAATGATGCGTTTTTTAATGGATGTGGCAAAATCAAAGGAAGAAGTTGTTTCAATTGGCATAAAATATGTTCTTGCCAGTATACTTCCAGTCTCTTTATTTTTGGTTATTGCATCAAAAATGGAGATGTTTAGTAGCATCCATGGCTTTGAAATTCTTATTTTTTTGTATTACATATTTTTTTGTCTCAATCAATTTCTTGTACAGTTTTCAAAAGGAATAGAGAATGTGGCTGCCATGGGTGTTTCGGGAGTACTAGGAACTGTAACTATGCTGGCATCCAATATTATACTTTTGGTAATTGTCAAAGCTGGATTACATGGTTTCTTTATTGCTTATATACTAGGACAAGCAGTGCCTGCCATATATCTTTTGTTAAAAACGAGGTTTTTGAGATATATTAACAAAAGGGTAATTAACAAGAACCTTCAACGAGAAATGCTTTGTTTTTGTGTTCCGCTTATTGCAACTGCTATAGGGTGGTGGGTGAATAGTGCTTCAGACAAATATGTGGTGTCATTTATATGTGGTGTAACCGCCAATGGGCTTCTTTCAGTGTCATATAAAATTCCAGCTATAATTAATACATTGCAGCAAATTTTTACACAAGCATGGCAAATCTCAGCAGTTAAAGAATATGGCGAAAAAGGAGCATCAGAATTTTATGGAAGAACATTTATTTATTTGAATATTTTAATGGCAATAGCATGCTCTTGGCTGATTATACTTGCAAAACCGATTGGACATGTTTTATATCAAAAGGATTTCTTTAGTGCATGGCAGTATGTACCTTTTTTGCTGATTGCAACCGTGGTTAATTCAGCTTCTGGATTTATGGGTCCAATTCTTTCGGCGAAGAAGGCATCAAAACCCATGGCTATGTCGGCAGTATATGGAGCAAGCGCAAATGTAGTTATGAATATTTTATTTGTGAATCTTATTGGTGTTCAAGGTGCAACTATTGCCACAGTTATATCAAGTTTTATTATCTATTGGGTAAGAAAAATAGAAGTTGGAGATGAAATTAAAATAGAAGGATACAGTACTGTGTTGATTACATGGTTTTTATTGTGTGTACAGGCATTGATTGAAATTTATACGTCTCTATGGTGGCTTGAAGTTGTAGTCATGGGATTAATATTGATTATTAATTGGACAGTAATTAAGGGAATAATACAAATGGGGATATTGATATTAAAGAGGTAAGCAAGTTTTGATTTTTGTGGTTAATGGATGTATCCGATTATTCAAGTAGGTAATTTATGATAGATGACTAACCAAAGATATCAGAAGCAGCAGAATCTAATGCAATATTACAGATATTAATTGCATTCTAATACCTGTTCTTTTGACTTAATACTTTCATTAAATATTTGTGCCGCCAACGGAACGGCGGAGGAATGGAGATTAATATGAAAATAGTTGCAGTTGTTCCAATGAAATTAAATAATACAAGGTTACCACAGAAAAATACAAAATCGTTTACTAACGGAAAAGCATTATGCTATTATATATTATCGACATTATTATCTGTTAGGGATATTGATGAAATTTATGTTTATTGTAGTAATCCTGAAATTAAAAAATATATTCCAGCGGGTATCACATTTTGTCAAAGGTCTGCTGAATTAGATAAAGATTCCACAAGTATGACAGAAGTGTTGACAAGTTTTGCCGATGAAGTTTCAGCGGATATATATGTAATGACACATACTACGGCACCATTTATAACAAAAGAATCTATAGAAAAAGGCATAAAAGCAGTTGTTTCTGGGGAATATGACTCATCATTTGCTGCAAAAAAATTACAGGATTTTTTATGGAAAGATGGAAAACCATTTAATTATAATCTGTCTAATATACCTAGAACACAGGATTTAGAAATAATATATCAAGAAACGAGTGGTTTCTATATATATAAAAAAGATATAATAAAAAACTTAAATCGCCGTATCGGTGAAAAGCCTTGCGTTATAGAGATTGGTGAAATTGAAGCTATAGATATTGACGAGGCTGAGGATTTTATGATAGCAGATGCTATATTTAATCATATATTTTATAATAAATAAAAGAATTTTTAATATATATAAAATACATTGATATATTTATTTAATTTGGAGTGGTAAAAATGAATAATATTCATATTTTAGATTGTACATTGCGTGATGGAGGATATTGCAATAATTGGAATTTTGGTTTCGATAATGTAAAGAAAATAATTAATGGTCTTATAGAAGCAAATATTGAAATTATTGAATGTGGATTTCTTACAAATAAAGAAAAATATAATTCAGATATTACAAAATATAATACTCTAGATGAGGTGTCAAAGGTTATTCCAAATAACAGAGATGGAAAGATATTTGTTGTAATGATAAATTATGGAGAATATAACGTTGATGATCTTCCTGTTTATGATGGGACTTCAGTTGATGGTATTCGTGTTGCATTTAACAAGAAAAATCGCCTTGCTGCATTAGATATGTGTAATGAAATTAAAGAGAAAGGATATCTGGTTTTTGTTCAAGCAATGGTTTCGCTTAGTTATAATGATGATGAATTTTTAGATCTTATAAGTTTGGTAAACAAATTTAGACCTTATGCTTTTTATATTGTAGATAGTTTTGGAATGATGAACGGTAAGGATTTAACTCGACTTTTTTATATGGTAGAACATAATCTTATAGATAATATATTAATAGGTTTTCATAGTCATAATAATATGCAATTAGCATTTTCAAATGCACAAAGATTGGTAAGCGAACAAACCAGAAAGGAATTAATCATTGATTCATCAATATATGGAATGGGAAGAGGAGCAGGAAATTTAAATACAGAGCTGTTTGTTGAATATTTAAATGAGACAGTGGGAAAAGACTATTACCTTAAACCAATTTTGATAATAATTGATGAAATTTTAAATGATATTTACCAAAGGAATAATTGGGGTTATTCTTTGCCGAATTATATATCTGCAACTCATAATGCACACCCAAATTATGCAAGTTATTTAGATAATAAAAAAACACTAACTATTGATGATATGAATGATATTTTTGATATGATGGAAGAAGATAAGAAAATTACTTATGATAGGCAATATATAGAAAAATTATATATAGAATATATGGAGAAAGGACAGACAAGTAAACAACATGAGAGTGTTTTAAGAGAACAATTGAGAGGGAAAAATGTATTGTTAATAGCACCTGGAAAGAGTTCAATTGTGGAAAAAGATAAAATAAGCAAAATTGCAATGCGAAGTAATGTCATAGCAGTTAGTATAAATCATGAGTATGAATGTATTAAAACAGATTACATATTTTTATCAAATCTTCGAAGGTTTAGGAAGATTGGAGAAGAGCAAAAGTATAAATGTATAGTAACATCTAATATTCACTCAAATGAAGTGTTTTATCAAGTTAAATATAGTGATTTATTGAATAATGAAGTATCGGTTGCAGATAATGCAGGATTAATGGCAATCAAATTTTTTTCAACACAAGAAATAGATAAAATTTATCTGGCAGGCTTTGATGGTTATTCACATGATGTTGGAGAGAATTATGGAAATAAAAATATGACATTTATAGTGAAAAATGATGTATTAGATACTATGAATTCAGGTATGAGTAAAATACTAAAGAAATATAGTAAAATTGCTAATATAGAATTTGTTACAACGCCAAGGTATTTTAAAGTATAAATATTGTAAATTGAAAGGAATCGGAGTCTATACTAATTATTCTCGGGTATCAATATATTGAAAAATTAATTTATACATTTTTGTTTTAACAATAAAGTAAGAAAGATTATTATGTTATCCAAACTTTTGTTGGGGTGTATTGTTTTTTGTTGTAGAGATAATGTGTAGGATAGTTGATATTTTAAGAAGTGTATATGAGGTTACCTTAAAATGTAGAGAAATGGAGATTAAACATGAGAATAATAACTTTTGGAGAGATACTTCTTCGTTTAAATTCACCAGGATATAATAAATTATTTCAAAAAGACTATATGGAAACAAGTTTTTGTGGAGCAGAGGCAAATGTTGCAGTATCGCTTTCTGTTTTGGGATTAGATGTAGCATTTGTGTCAAAACTTCCAGATAATGTAATAGGTCACGCTGCGCTTAATTCATTACGTTATTTTGGAGTGGATATTGATAATATAATTTTGGGCTCGGGAAGAATGGGCTTATATTATTTAGAAAAAGGTGCCTCTCAACGAGCTTCGAAAATAATATATGATCGAAATTATTCATCTATAGCATTAGCTAATAAAGACGAGTTCGATTGGAACAACATTTTTGATGGCGCTGATTGGTTTCATTGGTCTGGTATAAATCCGGCTTTATCAGATGAATTGGCTAATATTTGCAAGATAGCTTGCATTGTTGCTAAAGAAAAGGGATTAACAGTTTCTTGTGATTTGAATTATAGAGCGAAATTGTGGGATGAGTATAAGGCTCAAAGTATTATGAAACCATTAATGAAATATGTTGATGTTTGTATTTGTAATGAAGAGGATGCTGAAAAGGTACTAGGAATCAAGAGCTTGGACAATTGTGTTGAAACGGCAAATCTCTCAATAAAAGGGTATTTAAATTCATCCAGAATAATTAATAAAAAATATGGATGTAAATACATAGCCACAACTTTAAGAAAATCTTATTCTGCAAGTAATAATGGTTGGAGCGGATTGTTATATGATTGTAAAACAGATGACATTTTTGAATCCCCCCAATATGATATACAGGTAATTGATAGAGTTGGTGGTGGCGATAGTTTTGCGGCAGGTTTGATTTATGGATTTGTAAACAATATGGATTATCAAAAAATAATTGATTTTGCAACTGCAGCAAGTTGTTTAAAACAAACTATGGAAGGAGATTTTAATCGTTCAACTATAAATGATATAGAAACATTAATAAGTCAGGGTGGAAATGGAAGAGTACAAAGATAAAGAGGTTGACATATGTATGATAGTAAGATATGCTTTAGCAAGCAAGCAAGCAAGCATTCA
>JAFTFE010000149.1 GCA_017449765.1 Lachnospiraceae bacterium
AGACTTACATTTTCCTCTAATTCAACATTCTCTGTCCTTGCCTTTCCATATTCTCTTTTTACCTTTTCCCTCAGATAGTTCCGTCTGTTAAAAAGCAATTTTATCTCCTTTTATTCGTACAAACAGTAAAACCTATTTCCCTTTAATATAACATTGCAGAGCCTTGACAATCTATAATAATCATATTCATCATGAGATACATCTACTCTCTTTGCATTCATTTTTCCATTAGGTGTCTTGTATGTAATATACACATAATGATGCGTCCTTTTACTATCGCCCCTTGTTTCTATATCAATCTCACATCTAAGCACATAGCCTGTTGTTTTAAGATAAATGTCAGGATTTTTAGCGTTGTTGCATTGCATAATTGCAACTGCAACATAAAATATATTTAAAAGAACTATGATGCCAATCCACTTCAAATCATCAAGCATTAATGCCTCTATACAGATGTTGAAAAGTCCGAACAAAACAATATATACCATTTTATTTTTATATGTTCCCTTAATACATCTAATCTCGCTATCATTAATACCTTTTTTAATTTTAACCGGCCATAGTTTTTCCCAAGCTAATGTTCTTTCCTCCTCAGAAATGTGTATGTTCTTAACCGGATCAAGTCCTGTATCAATTATAATTCCTATGAAGAATATGATATTAAATATTATGCAAAATAAATTTCCTAAATCCATAAGATAATTCCTTGCTTAAAATAATAAGATTACAGTCTTCGTTTATCTTTTGCTATTTAATTTCGCCTTACGTCCTAACACTGCATTTGGACAGAAGCTTTTAATTACCGCCATATAATTATTAATCTCATCTTTATTCATACCTGCCACATTTATAACAGTCTTTCGATTCTTTGTACGAAGAACGATATTTTGTATCTCCCTTGTAGTCATTTTTTCACGATATATAGCATAGATATCTTCAAGATATGTCATATCGTATATACGAGCCTTTATTATCAGAATATTTTCTATGATGTATATGTATCTGTCTTCATATCTTGGACCTTCGGATGCGTCTATTATACTTGCCATCCTTTCAATACCGGGATACTTTTTCAAAGGATTTTTATATCTCATATATCCATCAATCGTAACTACAATAAAGAGCAACAATAATATACATACAATTATTATGCCAAATGTACCTAAAAGCTCCTCATTATATGCCTTTAAGCAGTATATCAATATAATACCTATTGCTATAAGGCCGCCTATTATCTTAGCTTTGGATTCATTTTTTATACGCTTTATTATTAAATCAATATTTTTCATTCTAAGCTTATCCCCTTTGACCATAGAATTCCTCTTGCATTTCTGCAAAATAATGTTGTTCCTCCGTTCTTTGCAACATACTTAAGATTAAGCAGTGCTGTCTCTTCATCATTATTTTTTTGCTGTACAAAGGCAAGGTAATATGTAAGTTCAAGTCTGAACAGATTACCCTTATCCTTTTTCATCTGCTGTAATATCAGTTCTTTTGTATCAGGTGAAGTTTCTCTCAGTGCTCCCTCCATTATCCTCCATCGTTTTTTAATATCATTTACAAGTGCTCTTTCATTATCAGACAGCCGTATACGTTTTTCTATCTCCGAAAGCCTTGCTACAACACTGTTAAAGCCTGATACGTTACCTGAATTAATAAAAGCAGCTCCTCTGTAATAAAGAGCATGTATTCCTTCCCTGACAGTAATTTTTCTGCTTTCATATATATTTATCAGCCGCTCCATCTCGTCATAATTCCCCAAATAATAATATGAGCCAATCGTAATAAGACCTGTATAATTTTTGTTTCTTATCTTAACAGCTTCGGCAGTTGCAAGTTCAATGAAATCAATATAAGCAGCCGGATCACATTCATCTAACAGAAAATTCGTCTGCTTGTTAAAAGATGATACAATCAGCCAGACAGGATTAAAATAGTTTATTAAAATCAATATAAAAATGGTATAAACATATGTCTGCTGATCGCCCGTTTTAACATAAGATAATCCTGCAAGTCCTACAAATAGTGCCATAAGAACGCCGCTTATTATCCTCGAAAATCCGGCATTTCTTTTTATTTTTATTATCTCAAGCTTAGCCCGCTCATTCTCAAGTGCTGATTTTCTTATCATTACCGTCTTTTCTTTTATTAAAAAAATCCGAATCAGCTCAAATGCTTCCATTGTAGAAAAGAAAAATAACAATATTGATACGACATAAAGCAAGTGATATATTGTAAAATCATTTCTACCGGCAATCCCATCAATTATATTATTAATTATTTTTTTCAGAAAAAATGTACTTAAATTAAAACTGGCAAAAGCTGCTACAATCACTATAATTATTATAATTATTGAAGGCTTCTTCCTTTCATATCTTATCATTTCCGCTTCCATGTTAAATTCTTCCTTTTTACACATCTTTTATATTATATTGATTAATATTACTATCAATTATAGCAGCAATTTCTTCACTTAGCCCACATTTTTCCGCGTAATCCTTCCACCTTGGCACAACTTTATTTGCCTGTTCCAATATCTTTTTACATTTTTGAACTGAAAGTCCCATATCCCGTCCTACAGTAACAATATCATCATTAGTAATATTATCATTTTTGCCGTTTACAGTCATCTGATGCTTTGATATCCATTTATTACCCGGTTTATATGCATATGTCAAATCATATGCAGGAGAAAGACTCCATACACCCTTTTTATCCATAAGAAATGACACATTTTTCACATGGTCATCCATATTAAAGGTTTTACAGTTAAAGACCATTCTTCTGTATATTTGTTCTACATCGGAGGAAAGAATTCCAAGTCTTCTTCCATATGCAGCAAGTTCCTTATATCCGGTAAGGCAAGGTATATTATAATCATAATGACAAAGCGCAGAAAATGTCTGCATATGAATTTTCTGTCCCTTATTTCTGTCGAATCGTTTTGTCATAAAATGATTAAGGCCATCCTTATTATATATCCTGCACTCATTCATATCAATTCCGAAATCTTTTGCCATGAGATAATAAGCATACTCAATTAAGGTATACTGTTTTTTATCCTTAATATTATGATCACCGTTATTTGATACACCATCAAACTTGATAATCCAATATTCAAAGCTTTCGTCATTTTCTGTCTGACCTGAGCGGACCTCTCCTGTTTTATTATTCCAAGCTATAACCGCTTTTGCTCTGGCTCCTCCTGCCGAGGTACCAAATTCAAGCATCTGCTGCATAGTTATATCTTTCGAGTTATAACTAAGGTTTTCCTTACCCGAAAGAATTTCTGATGCAAACTTAACCATTTCATTTACATCTATGGAAAGCTCACTATCTGAAACAGGTCCATTTGAAGGGACATACTCCAATGCGCCCATGCCTCTTTTTCCCGTATAGCAAAGTCGCTCAATCGCCGTAAATGAATCCGGATTCCTCCCTTGACTTATAAGCCATTTATCTATAACGGCATTACCAAACTTGTCAGGAAGTGAATCAGCCAAAAGTCCCGGTAATCCTTTAAATGAAGTATTTGAAAGCTCCGGAAATGTATATATATTGTTAGATAAAGGCATCTTAAATGGTGATACCTGAATATTACTTCTTACAAAATCTTTATCATATTCAAATGATATAATTCCACTTACCTCATCCTGATGAACTATACCTATTCTGGTCCCCCATAGATAAACCTCTGCATTTTGTATCATATTTCATCCCCCCACTTCCAGGTATTATCAGAAGTCTTCCTCTTTCCCACTCTCATTCGCTTTTCTTCATTTTCTATAAAATATGATGGCCGCATTGTATAATCAGGCACTAAAACCTCAAGATTACCTCCTATGCCAAGTGCCTGCATCAGCTTAATCAAATTTGACATGGTTATATCCTCACCATTCTCAAACCTGCTTATGCTCCTTAGTGATACCATGGATTTTTCTGCAAGTTCCTTTTGTGTCATCGGATAAGCAATTCTATATTGTTTTATTCTTTCTGCTATTTCATTTTCAACAAGTTTGACATCAACATTATTATTAATATTCATTTTCTAACACCTACCTTATAACAGAATAATAACACACAAAAAAATAAAATGCAATATATTGCATTTTAACTCTAAATTTAAACACTAACAAGCAATATATTGCATTTTATTTTTTGTAATTTTTTTCCAATAATTCTTTTAACTCCTCCAGCCCTATACCGGAAAGCTTCGCCTTATCCACTGCTTTAGAAAGCAGTTCTTCCGTCTGGCGCAAGGTTTCCTCCCGAAGAAGCTTTGCATTTTGTGCCTTTACAAAACAACCTCTTCCGGTGTAGGACTCTATGAATCCTTCCCGCTCAAGTTCCTCGTAAGCGCGCTTGGTAGTGATAACACTTATCCGAAGCTGCATGGCTAGATTACGCATCGAAGGGAGAGCCTCGCCCGCAGCAAGCTCCCCACTCATTATCTTTGCTTTTATCTGATTTTCAATCTGCAGGTAGATAGGTTCATCCACCATATTTGAAATAATTATATCCAATGTTATTTCCCGCTTTCTCTAAGAAGTAAATACCAGCTTACGGCTCCGACTATAATTGACGGTATTACAAGTCCGCATATTCCAAGCAAAAATGCATTTTCTGAAATCGCTTTTTCTGATAGGAACATTACCAATATAACCGATGTTGACGAATCCAAAACTGCATGTGCCAGTGTCGGTGCGATAACCGAATTCGTCCTTTTGCGAAGCAGCTGTAAAAATGCACCCATAAATATACAGGATATGCACATTAGGACTATACCCACATAAGGAAATCCGGCATAATCCTTGCCAAAGTTGAGCCCTGTAACAACTACCAACTGAGCATGCCACAGTCCCCAGACAATCCCACCGATTATAACAGAGAGGCTTACTGCACGCTTATCTAAACAAAAAACATCATCCGACTTGTCTTTTACTATATCCTCTCCGGTTTTAGCAGTCTTACTTTCTTTGTGTCTAAACAGCTCCTCCAGTTTATCATAAAGATATGCTCTCCAGCCAAGCTCCTCACCGAGCAAAATAAACATAGAATAGTATACAATATCAAGCGACAGTGCCGGATTAAGCATATTCACCGCCAAGCTATAATCATTTTTAAAGGTAAAGCCCTCGTGCAGAATAATCGTTATAAGCACACAGCCTATAAGTCCCATAAGAAGCGGAACACATACTGCTGCAAAATACCACCTGAAATGTCCGGTAAACTTTGGAAGCATTATTCCATCCTTGAAGCCCTCTCCCGAAGCATATCTAAGAATAACACAGGCTATAAGCGGAGAAAAAAGTCCAAGCAGGTTTAAAACACGTACAGCATTTTGCAGATTATTTCTTACAAGATAGCCGTCTTCCTTTAGATAAAATACGCCTGTTATATACATAAGTCCAAAGCATATTATAACATATAAAATGATTTGCAAAGCGATTTTTTTCCTGCTATACATCATATTCCTCCGTTCCCTTCAAATAAAGCTTACACGATATACGGTAAGAAAGATAATATAAACCGACTATGATATGAGGTACAAGCGAAGCGATTAAAAGCTTTGATGCATCCTGTCTTAAAAGCTTATCAGCAACCTCATTACCATTTATATTCATAACAGCTTCCTGTATCTGATTAACAAAGCCTTCACCTTTCATAAAATACGATATATCTCCGAACAATGCATATACGCCTATACACAAGGCTATAATCAAAATAACCGCAACCTTGATATTAACACCTCTCTTGCTTCCATATCTGATTACAAACGGCAGTTCTATCGCAAACCATATGATATCCAAAAATAGAATCCCCATATAAATTATGGAATTGTTAATGTACACACCTGTTACAAACGAGAAGATGATATCCATAATGAAGCAAAAAACAAATCCCACAAATGAAAGTAAAAATACAACTGCATATTTTGCAGCTACAATTCCACGTGTAGCAACCGGTGTCGATACGCCAAAATACCCCCATTTTCTTCTTTCATCTATACCGATAAGTCTACCCTGTAAGGCATTTCTAACTATAAGACATAAAAAAGCAATTATTAAAGAAGTGTAATTAACCATGCCGTTTAAATCTTCATTTAAAAATAAAAAGGTTGCTGCTATAACAAAGAATAGAGAATTAAGCACCATTGCACCAAAATATATCAGAAGGGTCTTCCTTGCGACATATAAATCCTTAATAATAAGCCCTCTCATCAGCATTACCCCCTTACCTTATATCCCTTTGCCACCTTATAAGATACGGCAAAGCTTATTATCCAGCCCAAAATAATCGCAGTAACAAATATCCATACATTGTGAACTGCAATATCCATCAGCTTCGTAAAACCTGTATCCATATCAATATCACCATCAAGAATACTGCTTTTAAACAGAAAATATATAAATAACACAAGCATAATCGGGAGAGTACCTAATATTGCTTTTTCGGTTCCTCTAAATCTTAGTGCAAACGGCATAAGATATATATTAAAAAAGCTCATAATACTGCATAATACAACAATCATAGCGATGTCCTTGTCACTGACACCTATATGACTGATTGCTCCCGATATTATAAGATTAACCATGCCAAGCACTACTCCGCATAATGTAATAATCCCCATTGAAATGTACTTCGCTGCCACAAGTCTTAATGCAGATACAGGGGTTGTGTTTATATATTTCATCCATCCGGATGCATAGTCTGAAATAACCACATTTAGAATACCACTGGCATCCATACCAAGCATAAAAACGAAATAAATAAATATGGATTTAAGTGTCGGCAAGATTTCATCAAGTTCTTCAGCCGGCACATACCTTGCGATATTTCCAACCCTTGCGCTAAGCAGCACCAGATTACTGCCAATAATAAAAATCAACATAACAAGCAGTGTAATCCTTATATTCTTTCTTGCCAGATATAATTCTCTCATAATAAGTTTTTTCATACGCTATCTCCGCTATACCATCTTCCGCTATACCAAAAAGACCATAATTTCATCAAGCGTGGTCTTATCAACTACCATATCAGTGTATTTTTCTGCCGCCTTGCGCCTATTTTCTACAAGCATTTCCACTCCATAATCCGTGTGTCTTATGCCTATGTAATCGGCACTATCAACACTCTCAAATTCTGCCTTACCGCATTTAATAATTCCGTAGTTATCCAAAATCTCGTCCTTATATCCGCTTAAAATAATCTTTCCCTTATCAATAAAGGTCACCATATCGGCAATCTTTTCAAGGTCGGAGGTTATATGCGTTGACATAAAGATTGTATTATTCTCATCCTGAAGATACTCCATGAAAATATCCAGTATCTCATTTCTTACAACCGGATCAAGCCCTGTAGTCGCCTCATCCATGATTAGAAGCTTTGCGTGATGTGAAAGCGCAACCGCTATCTGAAGCTTCATCTTCATACCCTTGGAAAACTTCTTAAAAGCCTTTTTTGACGGAAGTGAAAATAAATCCAGATAATTAAAAAATACCTTTTCATCCCAATTCTTGTATATGTCAATCATAACCTTTGACAGTATCTTTGCATTTAAATCCTCATTAAACGGAAGTTCATCAAATACGGCAGCAAGATTTTCCTTAACCTCTGTCTCATTATTCAAATTATCAAGTCCAAAAATCTTAATCTCGCCCTCGTCCCTCTTAACAATATTTAAAATTGCGTTAATCGTGGTGGACTTTCCTGCTCCGTTTTGTCCGATAAAGCCCATAATGCTTCCCTTTGGAACCTTAAAGCTAACGTTATCTAACGTAAATCCGTCATATTTTTTAGTAAGGTTATTAACCTCAATCGCATATTCAAAATCCTGCATAAGAACCTCCGTAAAGCTTGTTATATATCTTTGAGTTTAAAATCACTGTGCCGTCAAAATTGTATATATCGTATATATACAATACAACATTGTTATATGGTTGTCAAGCATAAATAAAACACTTAATCAAAGAAAAAGAGTCGCCCATTATGGACAACTCTTAAAACTCATTATTTAGTTTTGCTTTTGTAAATTTTCGGTTTCGAGCTTTTTAATTATCTCTGAAACCTCTTCCTCTGAAATATTAAGCTTTACTGCAATCTCTGAGACAGAAAGACCACAATCTAAATATGCTTCAGTTTTAGCCTTTACTGTAGCCTCTGCTATTCCAGCAGCTCTGGCTTCTGCAATTCGATCACTAAAATAATGATCCATGTATGATGTTCCCTTCCTTTCTACTTCAATACTGTCGCCCCACTGTGTATCTTTAGTTAGCGCCTGCATTAATTTTAAAACCTCATCTACATGTTTTACAACCTCTTTTGGCGCTATGTAATTTTTATTTTTTCTCATTTGTACGAAATAATCAGCCACAAACTTAAAGTCACTCTTGAACTTCTTAACCTGCTCGTCAGTCAGATATGCAATCTCAAATACATTGATTTTATAATCACTGACATAAGGCTTGAGGTATTCCGGTATGTCTCCAAGACAATCATATAGTGAAAATCTCTTCCACCTTTTTTCTCCGAAATACAATACAAGAGTTACTACCGGATAACGTTCTTTTAACTCCTCATCTAAAGTCTCACTTTTGTAAGCTGCACCGTCATAGCCTATAACCCTAAAAGGCATATCGTTATCCACATCTGTCTGATTCTCAAGTCCATATAAAGCAATTCTGATTTTACCTTCTGACCAGAATTTTGATACATCTCTTTCCTGTTCGTGTAGAACACTATCATCTGCTTTATATTGACTTTTATCTTTAGTATTTGTAAGAGATTCAGGATTTACTCTTTCTTGTCCATCGAATAGAAGTACATTTACGATGTCAGCAAAAACATCGTTGTAATCCTCAAGTAGTTTTTCGGCAATGTCTTTCTCTGCCATTCCCACTCCTCCTTTACGTTATTTAGTTTTCTCTTGCAAATACTGTATAAGCAGGTATGATGTTTAATGTCATACTTGTTTATGGTTTTATTTTAATGTATTGATTACGAGAAATCAATAAAATAATTACACTATTTTATTATTAATACACAATTATTTTTCTTCTTTAATTAAAGATATAAAATCAACCTTTCCTATATCTGTTAATGGCATTTTATCTGAAATCCATGACAAATTAAAAGCCTTATCCGATTATGAAGGTCGCTCCATAAATGGTGAGGTGCTTTATCTAATCAGACAGGCTATTAGAGAACACGAAAAAAATAATGGTGAATTAAAATAAAAATGTGCAAATGAAATATCTTTCAAGTGCACATTTCTAATTTAACCACCAATATTAAATCTCTTTAATCGCATTTACTACCTTAAATGTATTCTTAATCCCATACACCTTAGCCTGCTTTTTTATTTCCTTCTTACTAAGTCCGTCACTGTTGATAAGTATTCCGTCGACACCGCATAAGTCTGCAATTTCGATATCGCTTCTTATCTCATTACCTACCATAACAGATTTTGCCTTATCAAGCACCTCGTCATTGATTAGCCTTAATAAGAATTCTTTATCAGGCTTCATTATGCCATAATCCGACGATATGTACATCTTATCAAAATATCTGTCAAGACCGAGCATACTTATCTCGGGTCTGGTAAATATCGCCTGGGCATTTGAAAGAAGATAAAGTCTGCATCCCTTTTTCTTTAATTTATCTAATGTTTCTAAAGTATCCGGATATAATTTGATATACTTTCTTGACAGTGTTCGAAAAGCATTTGCCATAAATTCCGACCAGACAGCTTCATTTTCCGGACCCCTCACATTTCCGAAAGGAGCTTCTTTTAAAAGGCGAAGGAATACACGTTCAAGCTTTATCTCCGGATATTCGCAGCCTGTCTTTTTCTTTAATATATCTCTTTCCTCTCGGTCAAGCCTTATATATGCCTTGCGAAGCTGTTTAGGCTTATATATCGCACCATAAGCTGCATATAGCTTTGCAAGCTTCTTCCATAATGAAATTTCCATTTCATCAGTTTTTATGTCAACCAATGTTCCGTATAAATCAAAGATATAATTTTCGTATTTCATGATAGTCCTTCCCTATATATACCTGTCCTGTCCCGGATTTTCCAAAAGCAGCTTAAGATACTTCTCCGGTTCATTTTTTAGCTTTACCATCATATCGAAGGTATCTAAAACTATTGTCTCTTTATTGCCGTCCCACTCTTTTCCGGAAGGATAATCCTTACCCAGATCCCAGTTAATCTCCGCAACTCTTAAGTTATAAAAATATATATCCGTAAGACCGTATTCCTTATATTTATAATCATCCTTAAAGGTGTGGTTATCGAGATAGTACATAAATTCCGCCATAAGTCCTTCATCCTTAAGAAGTTCTGACCAAAGATTTGCTATATATTCCTTTGATTTACCCGTATATTCACCTAAAGCATAGAGGATTTCCATAGCCTTTATCCTTCTGCCGTCAAGTATGATATTTCCACTCATATTATCCGCTCCCTTATTTTATCATGAAACAACCATCTCGCTAGTCATCTTATGCTAGATACTATATCTATATCACTATTTATCATCTTCAAGCTTTGCCCTGCGTGCATGCTCCACGTAAACCTTAGCATTTGTCATGATGTCTTCTATCTCCTCATCAGTAAGGCTTCTGATAACCTTTGCAGGATTACCATAAACCATCGAACCGCTCGGTATATGCATCTTCCCGGTAACAAGTGCACCTGCGCCGATTAAGCAGTTATCTTCTATAACCGCATCATTTAGAATTATGGCTCCCATCCCGATGATTACATTATCGCCGACCGTACAGCCATGTACGATAGCACTGTGACCTACAGTGACTCCATTTCCTATCCTAAGCTTATGACCCCTGTCCACATGAAGGCAAGCCAAATCCTGTATATTGGTATTATCTCCTATTATTATTGTATCACTGTCGCCCCTTATAACCGCATTGTACCAGACACCGCAGTTTTTACCTATGGAAACCGAACCTACTATCTGTGCTCCCGGTGCTATAAATACTGACTCATCAATTATTATATTATTCATAATATCCAACCTTTTTTATTATTTTTACTAATTCAAAAAACATTTTCTTCCTTCATAAAATCCATTAAATTAACATGCTTAATACCATTGCGTTCCTGAAGCAGATAGTCTGTTGTAATCACGTATTTAGGATAATTGTCTTTTATCTGTTCAAGAACTCGATATTCTCTGTCTTCGGTATCCTTGCTCAATGCAATAGTATATGCCACCTGAACATAAGAATAGTCCATTGATTTATTTCGTAAAATAAAATCACATTCCAGCTTACCAATTTTTCCAACACTAACTGAACCACCTTTACTTCTTGCATAAAAATACACTATATTCTCAAGAACAGGACCATAATTAATTCTGTTATCAGTATTTAAAGCATAATAAAAACTCAAATCTCCCAGATAGTATTTTTTCTCCCCGGATAAAGATCTTCTTGATTTTAAATCAAACCTGTTGCATTCATATAATATTTTTGCATCAATCAATGCCTTAATATAAACTGTAACTGTTTGTCGGCTAATAATCTGACCATTTTTTCTTAAATCTTCATATATATTTTTTATACTGACTGTCGCCCCAAAATTATTTATAATATACTGCCTAACTGTTTCAAAGGACTCTCTATTTCTTATTTTTACTCTTTTTCGGATATCCTTATCAAATATTTCATCTACTACGCTCTTTGTATAACTTCTTTTATCTTCCAAGCCCTCAATTCTTACCGTTCGTGGAAAACCACCCTCAAGAATAAAATTTTGAAGCTCAATTGCAGGATTTGAATCTAATTTATAGCCATAAAACACTTTCATTTGTTCATATTCTTCAAAAGTTAATGTATAGATTTCAAATTCAATATACCGTCCTGTTAGTTTTGTTGTCAATTCACCACTCAACAAATAAGAATTAGAGCCTGTAATAAAAATCGAACAATTACCGTCCTCACGGAATCCATTTATAACTTCTTCAAATCCTTTTACGTTTTGTATTTCATCAATAAAAATATAATTCAAACCTTCTTTTTGTATTTTCGTCTCAATTACATGCTCTAATTGATCTGCCGTTTTTACTTTTCTATATTCCCTAATATCCAGATTAATAAATATAATGTTGCTTTCCGGTACATTAGAGTTACGTAGCTCATCTGCTATCATTTCCATCAAGCTTGATTTTCCGCATCTTCTAACACCCGTAATAACTTTTATAATATCCTCGCTATGGTAAAATCCTCTTATTTTTTTTAAATACTTCTCTCTGACATATAATTTCATTTTATATCTCACCTTTCTTATTTGTAAGTTCATAATAACTCAAAC
>JAFTFE010000150.1 GCA_017449765.1 Lachnospiraceae bacterium
AATCTTATTCTTATTTCGTTAGTGTTCTCATTCCTTACACTGCATTTTAGGAATATATGGGCAGCCTGCGGACTTCATTCGATTTGGAATTTTATTCTTTATAATATTCTCGGACTCAATCTGAGTGGAAATGATGAAAAGACGGCAGCAGTTTTCGATATGAGATCAGTCGGCAGTAATGTTTTAAATGGCGGAATATATGGTATAGAAGCAAGTGTTATCACTGCTTTTGTTTTAACGGTGGCTTTGGTTATAATGTATGTTATAATGAAAAGGAAAGGCGGGGTTAAAGATGGAATTCAATAATAAGCTGTATGAGTTAAGAAAACAAAAAGGATTCTCTCAAGAAGAACTTGCCCATCGCTTAAATGTTTCGAGGCAGACAGTGTCGAAGTGGGAGGTTGGTGAGTCTACACCAGATATGGAAAAGCTGGTTGCAATCAGTGATTTGTTTGAAGTGTCTTTAGATGAACTTATAAAGGGTGAAAAAGCTGAATCTAAAGAGACGTCAGAGCAGGTTGTGAAATCAGAATTTTACAGTGATATTAAAGAACATGTTTTAACGGAAGATAATAAGAAAAAGGCAAAAAAGGGACTTAAGATAGCAGGTATAGCAGCAGGAATCATTGTTTTGATTGATGTTATCTCTTTTATAGTTTATGTGGCTATGTTTGGATTGCCGTAAGAGTCTGTAATAAAAATGAAAATAGTTTCATTTTTATATGGTGCACGAAGCAGTTTCTATGTGCCATGTTGAATTCTTTGAAACATATCTAAAGGGGATTAAGGAAGAGCCGGAATTCAAGAATGGCGAAGGTATTGTTGTGGAGAAATTCTGATAGATGTGATACAATTGATTCAAAGCGAAACTTATTATAATTTCCAAAAGTTTTTTGGAATAGATAAAATTTAAAAATAAGGAGAAAAAAATGAACGAAACATTGAAGGTATTGGAGTCAAGGAGAAGCTGCAGAAATTTTAAGCCGGACATGGTAAAAGATGAAGACTTAAAGGCGATTATTAAAGCGGGTACATATGCAGCAACAGGAATGGGTAAACAAAGTCCTATTATTATTGCTGTGACAGATAAGCAGTTAAGAAATGAGCTTTCTGAAGAGAACAGAAAAATCGGCGGTTGGCAGGAAGGTTTCGATCCTTTCTATGGTGCACCGGTAATTCTTATCGTTCTTGCAGATAAATCTGTTCCTACATATGTGTATGACGGCTCACTTGTAATGGGTAATCTTATGAATGCTGCAGAAAGTCTTGGAGTAGCAAATATATGGATTCATAGAGCTAAAGAGGAATTTGAGTCTGATTTTGGAAAGAATATACTTAAGAAATTTGGAATTGAGGGTAATTATGAAGGCATAGGACATTGTGCTTTGGGATATGCTGCACAACCTTCAAATGAAGCCGCACCGAGAAAAGATAATTATGTTTATTATATCTGAAAAATGATATACAGAATGGTTGATACATTGATAAATAATGCAGTATCTGTTTCACCGGATTGTGATAAGGGATTCTTTGATGCAAATCTTGACTATATTGCAAAAACTGTCGATATTACGGCTGTTGGTGCTATGCGCGTAATAAAAGCATTTTATCCGTTTCTTAAAAAAAGTGACAGAGTGGCACTTATTATGAATATATCTTCTGAAGCATGAAGTATATCAAAATGCTTTAGAACAAATATGATAGATTATGGTATGGCAAAGGCTGCACTCAACATGGCTACCATGAATCTTGTGAACACATTTAAGGATGATAAGAGTATTAATATCTTTTGTGTTCATCCGGGATGGATTAGAACAGATGGACGTGAGGATAATCCGGCACCATTATCATCATACGAAGCAGCAGTAATTTTGAGAGAGCTTTTTGAAAAGAAAAGGAATGATTTTGATGGACATAGATTTATAACAAATTATGACGAGGACTACCCTTTTTAGATTTATGTAAATATTATATCTAAATTTACTTTACCTATTTGAAGCATTTTTATATTGACATTTTATAATGAAGTTGAAATGGAGATAAAATATAATGGGAAAAATAATTGTATTAGCAGGAAGTCCGAGAAAAAACGGAAATACTGATCGATTAGTAAAAGCATTTGTAGATGGTGCAAGTATAGATAACGATGTTGAGGTAATATCAGTAACAGATTATAAGGTTAATCCGTGCATAGGGTGTAATTCATGCTTTACAAGGGATAATAATTTGTGCTTTCAAAATGATGATATGACCTCGATATACAAAAAGCTTAGTGAAGCTGATACAATTATTGTGGCTTCTCCGGTTTATTTTTATGGAATCAGTGCTCAGTTAAAGGCGATTGTTGACAGACTGCATACGCCGCTAAGAAACAGTTTTCATATAAGTAAAATAGGTCTTATTCTGGTTGGCGCAGCCGAATTGCCGGAGCTTTTTGATGCAATAATAACTCAATACAAGCTTGTATGTAACTTCTTTAACCTTCAGGATGCAGGTAAGGTTCTTGTTCGTGGAGCAAAGGATAAAGGTGATGTTTCCCAAAGCTGTTTGGAAGAGGCGTATGATTTTGGGAAAAATATATAAAATCTGTTGTTACAAAACGTAAGGGGTTGGTTATAGCCACTACTGAATATAGGAAGCTATTTCTGCCGGTGTTTTCTCATATCCTGTTTTAGCCCAATAACAGAAGAGCTTGACCCGATTGCAAAAGATGCTTTCGATAGAATGATGAAGTACCTAAACGAAAAGTCTATTATTTAATGTTTTTCTAAATTCATATTTGAATAAAATACTATTTATATTCTCTTGGCGTAGTCCCATAGTAGTCTCGAAATGCTTTATAAAAGTTGCTGTTATTGCTATATCCTAGCATAGCGGTAATCTCCTCAATGGAGAGGGTTGTGTTTTTTAGAAGAAGAACGGCTCTCTCCATTCTTTTTTCTAAAAGGATATCTGTGAATTTTCTGCCAGTCTCCCGATGAAGCAAAGTGGAAATATAATTCGGATGATAGGAAAAATGTGCAGCAATATCTTTTAATGTCACCGCATCAGAGTGATCTTCCATATACTGCATGATCTGGTTGGAGAGGGACATTGGAGCAGTATTTGCGTTCTCTACCCGATACCGTCTTGCAATCTGAAGAAAGAGCGTCTGGAGCATGGATTTAAGAAGCCGTTGGGTATCTTCCCGCCTGTCGGCATATTCCATGACCATAGCCTCAAGAATTGACCGTATCGTGTGATCTTTTCCGGGTGCAAGATGTATAAACTCATCAGAAAATTTATTGGTCTGCGGTTCAATGAAAAAGCGGAATAGATCCGAATCTGTGTATATGGTGGGCAGATATTCATGGAAGAAAGTATCCTTGCGGATGAGAACACCTATTATGACAAGCTCGCTGTCGCCTTCTCCCCGGAGGGCATATCCGCTGTATGGTTGTCCGATATAGCATTCATCTTCGTGAATGGTGATAAGGTTATCATATTTGTAGGAAAGCGCCTGATAGTCATTTTTATACGCATAGTTGATGAAAAAGAAATCCTGACGGTGAAACGGCTCACTTATGGATTTTCCCTTGAATACGCAGATTAGGATATCTTCATTTTCGCCACCCGGCCAGTAGGATGTGACATCTCCTTTTTTTCCTCCGTCCATCTGATGAAAAGTGAGATCTAAGGAATGAAATTCGATTCCAAGCTTATCAATGGCCAGATTCAGTATTTTCGAACGATTCATGTGTAAATCCTCCTGAGATTTAATGAGATTATTATATCTCAGAATATTAGAAATTACCACTTAAATAATTAACATTTAGCGCTGCTTTAAATGAAAACCGGTAGTATACTTGCATCAGAACGGATGAAGCAGGGTGCTTCAAAACATACACAAAGAAAACGGTAAGGAGGATGATATCATGAAGAAATTAGCATCAAATACAGTATTATGCCTGCAACCGGTACCTCAGACGATAGTATCATGCAGGGGCAAGGATGGTGGGAATAACGCTTTGGTAGTTGGTTTTACGGCAAATGTAAGCCTTGATCCCGTTATGGTCATGGTTGGAATAGTGCCTTCAAGATATTCCCATCAGATGGTTAAAGAAAGCGGCTGTTTTGTTATCAATCTGCCAAAGAAGAGCTTTAAGAAGGAATACGACTATCTCGGTTCAAAGTCCGGAAGAGATGGAGATAAGTTTGTAGCACTTGACCTGAAATGGGAAGATGCAAAATACGTGGATGCTCCGATCCTGACGGATTGTCCGGTAAGCATTGAGTGTAGCGTTGTGGATAGCACGAAGCCGGGAACGCATGAGTTGTTCATCGGAAAGGTTGAAGCGGTTCATGTGGATGAGGAGTATCTTGACGCAAAAGGAAACATTCTCTGGGACAAGATGGATTTAATGTGAATGCTGAAGGAAGCTCCGAGCGGGGCTTCTCACTAATTAGAAATATTCATATTATAAAAGGAATATGATTCAGAATGTGAGGGTAAAAGTTTATGACAGAGATTGAAAAACTGGAAGCAGGGCTGGAATATTGCTATGACGATTCCGAGGTGGAAGCCCGTAAGGAGAATGCAATCATTCAGTGCAAAGAGTATAATGCCATAGATGATACGGACTATGATGCCCAGTATGCGAAACTTAAGGAAATGCTCGGAAGTGTCGGGGAGAAGGTCTGGATCGCCAAGACATTTAACTGTGATAATGGCAAGAAGATATTTATCGGCAATAACTTCACGGGCAACTATAATCTGACGATTCTAGATATCAGAGAGGTGTATATCGGCAACAACGTTATGATCGGACCGAATACTCTGATATCAACCGTGAATCACCCACTGACACCTATGGGGCGTAGACAACATCTGGGAATCGCAAAGCCTGTAAGGATCGGGAATGATGTCTGGATTGGTGGGAATGTAACTATTCTGCCGGGTGTTACTATTGGAAATAATGTTGTGGTCGCTGCAGGAGCAGTCGTCACGAAGGATATACCGGATAATTGTCTGGTTGGCGGAGTTCCGGCAAGAAAAATTAAAGATATTGAAAATGACGTGAAGGAGAATTTGTGATGATTTTACTTTCCCCATTCTGTCGAGGACGGTAATATTTGAATATAATTTAATAAGACATACAGAAGAAGGGTCCTTGATGGGTCCTTTTTGGTGCCCATAAATACTGACTTTTTAAGGCTTTGCACCCTTTTTACCCCAAAAGGGTGCATCGTGAAATTGTAACTAAGATAGATAGATTTCGGATACAGTGTAGTCGGATGTACATTTTTCGGAACCCCTTATAAAATAAGGGGAATTAGGTATAGCAAAATTGGCTGCTCTGCATTATAATGATTTTGTAGCATTGGAAGAAAACCTTTTCACGATAGCCTGTGTGGTATCGTAGAGAGTTAAGCAAATCGGTATTTGTGAGGAAAAAGATGATGACAATAAAGGACGGAAAAGACTATATTCCTCAGGTAAAAGATTTGATAATTGAATATACGAATCGTTTGAACCGAGATTTGTCCTTTCAGAGAATTGACGAAGAATTAGCAATAGGCTTGTATAGAAAAAATGGATTTAAGGAATGCGAACCTTATTACGATAATCCTATGGATGATGTAATATATATGATAAAAAAACTATAAGATAACTGCAAGTATGCTCAATGAAAAGGAGAAGAATATGAAGATTGATGCAAGTTCAATGGAGTGGACCAGAAAGCCGAAATCATGTCAGGTCACAAAGGATAAGGTTGAAATTATAACGGAACCACACACAGATCTATGGCAAAGGACGTATTATCATTTCAGAAATGACAACGCGCCTGTTTTGCAAATGAAAACTACAGAACAATTTTTTTCATTTATAGTTCGGACAGAGTTTGATTCCAAGGTTCGTTATGATCAGAGTGGAATCATCATGTACTTGGACAGCGACAACTGGCTTAAGGCAGCAATAGAATATGAAAATGACAGGATTCAGAGATTGGGAAGCGTAGTCACAAATAACGGATACTCAGACTGGGCGTCGACAGATGTTGATGCAGGGATAAAGTCTGTATGGTTTCGATTGAGCCGGAGAGAGGATGACTTCTGTGTAGAGAATTCTTTTGATGGAATAGATTATAAGCAGATGAGGATATGTCATATGTTCAATGCTCCGGAGGAAATCAGTTTCGGTATTTATGCATGTAGTGCTGAAGATTCATCTTTTTTGGCAACCTTTACAGATATGGAGATAACCGACTGTGCATGGAAGGCACATGATGGTCAGCAACCGGATTAATGTTTTGTTGCAGGAGTGTTTAACTGCTTTAAATACCTATACGATTGTCGATAATGAAGAAGATATCACAAAGATTATTCATTTGGCATCATCAGATGTAGGCAGAAATATCTTGATGCCTTAAAAGATGTTGTGGATAGAAGTGACATTTCGGATGAAGTTAGACAAGAGGCTATAAGTTTTTTGGAGCATCAAGAGAGGCAATAGTCTTATAGCGTTCAATTTATCGCTCAAAAGGAATACATTGTTATGGATAAATCAATTTCTCAGGGTAATGTTAGGATAATAAAGATTGAAAATAAGTTGAAAAAGGGATTATGAAATGGAAATACATGAGGTTGGAAAAGAAAATGAAAAAGTGATAGTTCTGATTCCGGGAACGATGATGTGCTGGAAACAGTTTTCTGAGATCATTCCGCTTCTTGCTGGTGAATATCATGTAATAGCAGTCAGTACAGACGGTTTTGATGGGGACAAAAACACAACATTTACTACAGCAAAAGATGCAGCTCATAAACTCGCAGAGTATATAAAGAAAAACATAGGAGATGAAATAGAACTTGTTTTCGGAGAGTCGTTTGGATCCGCTACAGCACTTATGATGTTTCATGCTCAGGAAATACATATAAATTCGCTTATCATGAACGGTCCCCAGTATTTTGACTTTGGAATACTGACAAAACCAATCATGAACATCATCCCCAAAAATCAGTACAGATATCTCAAAAAAATGAGTAAAGCAAAGAGTGGCGGAAAAATACCTCTTATTATGAAACTCTTCACAAGAACAAGTGATGAAAACATGCTTGAGATGTTTGCCAAGATGCCGGATAACATATCGTTGGATACGCTCAGTAATTGTACAAGCGAAGCAAAAAAACTATATAAAGAGATGGAGATTTTTGACGTGAATGAAAAAGCAAAGGTTTCTGTCTGGCACGGTCAAAAAGAACCCAATATGAAAAAAGCCATTGAAAAAATACGGAAAATATATCCCAATATGGTAGATCATCCGTTTGAGGGAATGGGACATGGAGAAATAATAGCCTATCCTGAACGAATGGCTGCTGAAATAAAGAAGTTTATTGAGAGAACATAGCATAAACCGAGCAGGGACTATGTAAAAGTAGTCCCTGTCTTTATTTATAAGGAATTCTGAAAAATATTTGACTAATCTTTTACAAAGTGTTATTTTGTATCAAAAGAGAATATATAGTCGCTAATAGATTAAGGAGATAAAATGCAGGTACAAAAGGATTATATAAGAAACAGTATATTGGAATCAGCATTGGAGGAATTCAGTTCTAAAGGATTTCGGTATGCTACCATGAACTCTATAGCGGAGCGTAGTAAGATTAGTAAAAGTAATCTTTACAGGTATTTTTCATCAAAGGAGGATATCTGTCATGAGCTTCTTAAAATCCCATCGGCAGAGATAAAAAATACTCTGACTGTTCTGACCGGGACAGAGCTGCTTAAGTATTCAAATGATGAGATTGCGAAGAAAATGACAGAAGTGATATATCCGGTTTTAACCGGATACAGAAAAGAGATTATGATTATAATAAGTCCGGATGCTCCATCAGAGGCCGCTTCCTTAAAAATAATGGTAGAGCAGGGGTTGATGAAGAATTTTCTGGCATTTGATCCTGACAGAACACCGAAGGGCTTTGCAGAGATATTGGTTAAGATGCTGATGGCGGGTATAGAAAATATTTTGATTAACTATAAGTCTGATAAAAATATGAAGGATCAGATAGAGTCCATGCTTCGATATCATTTAAGAGGTGTACTGGCATTTTCGATGTTAAGAAAAGAAAATAAAAATTAGAGGTTGTATAGATGAGAGAGTCTGATATGAATAAATATGTAAATTCCGGCAGACAGTTTGAGGTGGACTGTGTCAAATTCTTTGCTATCTTTTACATGGTATGTATACATGTTTACGAACAGTACGGAAGCTTTGATTTTTATCATAGGATGCCTGATTCAGTTTTCAGAAATATGATGGAATTTCTTGGTGGTCCGTTGGCGGCGCCTGTTTTTATGTTTTGCATGGGTATAGGTATGGTATACACAAGTCACAAAAGCGATAAGGATTTTATTAGGCGCGGATGGAAGCTTCTTCTTACGGGTTATTGTTTGAATTTTTTCAGACAGACTCTGCTTCAGCTTATTGGGATGATAATCGGAGTAGAAACTGATTTGGATATTATCGGAGGACTGCTAAATGTTGATATACTTCAATTTGCCGGAATGTCTTTTTTAACAATCGGAATAATGAAAAAAGGCAAATTATCTGCAAGAACTATGTGCGTTATCGCCATACTTATGCAGGTAGTCGGGATATGGGGAACAAAGCTTAGTATCAAATCGGTGGCTATTCAGGACATAGTCGGTCTAATACTGCCTACCGGAAAATGGGTTGCATTTCCTCTGACATTGTGGATGGTATATCCTGTTTTTGGACTGTATTTTGGAGAAATGTTACAAGCGAATATGGACAAGAAAAAAATGTATTGTAAACTTATAACTGTTTTTGGCTCTTTATTTGTTGCATATACGGTATACCTTATTTATAACGGATATGATATTCGCTCCTTTTACGCACTGAATAATGATTTTTATTATCATCAGACATTTTTGAGTACACTTTGGATATTGCCTATTATCATTTGCATGCTTGGAATTTGTTATTATCTTTTTGAAAGCATAAAATGCACTAAATTCGGAAACTTTATCGGGTATTGCAGTACTAATTTAAATACTATTTATATTATTCAATGGTTGATTATAGCGTATGGTGTAGCATTTAGCATATTGCTTGGTATAGATAAGACAGAGTCGGCGTTTGTAATTATAAGCGGAGGAATAGTGGTACTGATGATAGCGATTGGAATCACAGTGTTGTATAAAAAGGTGAGAAAAAGACGAGCTAATTAACATATGTCAATGCTCATGTATTATTTGTTTGATATATTGTCAGTATAAAAAGGAGGATATAAATTTGCAAAAGGATAAGATTTTAATAGGAACATGGGCGTGGGGAGACGGGGTAAACGGTTCATCTATGATTTTCGGAAAAAAACAGGATAAGGAGGTTCTGACAAAAACCTTTGAAAAAGCTTATAATCTCGGATTTAAAAGCTGGGATACGGCAGCAGTTTACGGAATGGGAAGCTGTGAAACCTTTCTTGGTTCGCTTATAAAGGGAAAAGAGGATATCTTCATTTCTACAAAGTTTTTTCCTGACAAGAAGTATAAGAGTGGCAGTCTGGCAAAATCATTTACGGAGAGCACGGAAAGACTGGGGATAAGTTCAGTTGATCTTTTTTGGATTCATGTTCCCAATAATTTGGAAAATAACATTGATGAAGCTGTACCGCTTTTAAAGGATGGAAGAATTAAATCACTTGGAATTTCAAATGTTTCGTTAGAGCATATTAAAATGGCAGGTGAAAGGCTTAAGAAGAATAGTCTTTCTTTAGGTGCGGTTCAAAATCATTTTAGTCTGCTTAGAAATGATCAGCAGAAAATAATTGACTTTTGCAATGAGAATAAAATAATATATTATGCATATATGGTGCTCGAGCAGGGAGCTTTGTCGGGAAGGTACAGTGCAAAGAATCATTTTCCGCTTTTTTCTATGAGAAATCTGGCGTTTCCTAAGAGAAAGTTCAAAAGGATTGCCGGACTTTTATCATCTATGAAGGAGATGGCTGCAAAATATAATATTGATCCGTCACAGATTCCAATCCTTTGGGCGATAGGAAAGGGTGCAGTCCCGATTGTAGGTCTTACTAAGGAAACTCATGCCCAAAAGCTTGCAGTGGCTATGGATGTTGAGCTTAATTCGGAAGAGATAAAAGTATTGGAGAAGCTGGCAAAAGAGACGGGTATTCGTCAACAGGGTTCATGGGAACCGCAATAACAAAAAGAATGGTGATTGATTATGGATAAAATATATCTGATTGAAGAGTTAAACAGGATTGCAAAGAATGATGTTACGATGAAAGAATAGGAGAAAGAGGACAATAGAAAATGAATGACAAAGTACAATATCGAGTAATGACCATTGATGATTACGAGAAGGTGTATAATCTTTGGATGTCATGTAAGAATATGGGATTTAATAACCTTGATGATTCAAAAGAAGGTATAGAACGGTTTTTAAAGAGAAATCCAAAGACATCTTTTGTGGCAGAGGAGTCAGAACGAATTGTAGGCATTATACTGTCAGGACACGATGGAAGAAGAGGATATATTTATCATATGTCTGTAGCAGAGGATTATCGTAAACAGGGAATTGCAAAAAATCTTTTGAAAAAAAGTCTTGATGCACTTAAGGAGGAAGGCATCAACAAAGTAGCCCTTCTTGTATTTAACAAAAATGATATTGGTAATTCTTTCTGGGAAAGTCAGGGTTTTACAATCAGAAATGATGTGTCATACAGAAATATGGCTTTGACAGATATGATAAGAATTGATACATAAAAAAGGAGATTATGATATGAAGCTTGAAACCAAAAGATTGATTATGCGTCGATGGGAAGAGAGTGACGCGGAAGATTTATACAGATATGCAAGTAACCCTGATGTCGGTCCGATTGCAGGTTGGCCTACACATCAGAGCATTGAGGAAAGCCTTGATGTGATAAAAAATGTTTTTAACGGTAAAGAGGCTTACGCAATCTGCCTAAAGGAAGACGGAAAGGCTATCGGTGCTATTGAATTAAAGCTAAACGGACATACGGATTTGACGGATAAAGATGATGAGTGCGAGCTTGGTTATTGGCTTGGAAAACCGTTCTGGGGTAGGGGTATTATGCCTGAGGCGGTAGATGAAATACTTAGACATGCTTTTATTGATTGCGGCATGACGAAGGTATGGTGCGCATATTACGAGGGAAACAGTAAGTCAAAGCATGTTCAGGAAAAATGCGGATTTAAATTTCAGTGGAAATCAGAGAATGTAGATGTTCCGCTTATGCATGAGAAAAGAAACGGATATGTAAATCTGATGACAAGAGAAGATTGGGAACTTGGAAATAAGCAATGATATCAGAAGGGTACTGTTGAAAAAAACATAGAGATTATATTTTGAGGATGTGAACGGATATGAAATTAAGAGAGTATAAAAAAGAAGATGCCGCCATTATCTGCAAATGGCTTCGGACGGAAGATGAGCTTTACAGATGGTCTGCAGACAGGTTTAACAAGTTTCCACTTTCGGAAAATGATATAGAAGAAAACTATGCTCCACAGATTAAAAGCGGAAGATTCTTTCCGCTTACGGCTATTGATGAAAAGGGGACTCAGGTAGGACATTTTATCATTCGGTATCCAAAGGAAGATGACGACAGCACGGTTCGTTTTGGCTTTGTTATCGTTGATCCGGGAATCCGAGGCAAGGGATATGGCAGCAAGATGCTACGGCTCGGGATTCAATATGTAAAGGATCACATGGATGTGAATAGAATTGACCTGGGAGTCTTTGAAGATAATGCTGCTGCAAAACGTTGCTATGAGGCTGTGGGGTTCAAGGAATACGGCCTGAGAAAGTGCGAGATGCCGATAGGTACTTGGAACTGTATTGATATGGAGATAAACCTTGATAAGAATTATCGGATAGTAAATAAAGAGACCTATTACAGGAAGGGTGTATTCCGACATTTTACTGAAGATTGTAAGTGCTCTACATCTATGACGGCGAGGGTTGATGTGACGGAGCTTGTTAAGTACTCGAAGGAGAGTAACACAAAGTTCTATATCAACTTTTTGTATATTTTATCCAATGTATTGAATTCACGGGATGATTACAAGATGGGATATCTCTGGCAAACTGAGGAACTGATTTGCTACGATGTGATCAATCCGACGCAGTATGTTTTCCATGAGGATACGGAGACTTGTACGCCGGTATATACAAGCTATGATCCTGATTATGAGATATTCTACAGGAACGCTGTCTCTGATATTGATAAAGCAAAGCAAACGAGAGAGTACGGTCTGGATACAGATAATCATCCAAACTGGTTTGATGCCTCCTATATTTCCTGGCTATCCTATGATTCTTTGAATATTGAACTGCCGGATGGTTTCCTGTATTTTCTGCCGATCATTAATTGGGGAAAATACCGGGAAGAAAATGGCAGACTAATGATGCCGGTGAGTGTTCGCCTGAATCATGCAGTAGCAGACGGATATCTGGTTGCAAATGTATTTCGCCTGTTGGAAAAAGAGATGCAAAAATTCAACAATGATTGCGAATATTATAATTTGTTATAAGGAGGATTAGCACTATGAGATTAGATGGCTTTGGATTATTTGTTGATGATATGGCAAAGATGATTCGTTTTTATAGGGATGTTCTCGGTTTTGAGATTAAGGAAGAAGAGGGTACATCAAATGTTTATCTTGTGAAAGACGGAACGCTGTTTCTATTGTATGGTAGAAAAGATTTTGAGAAGATGACAAGCGGGAGATATGAGTATATCAAAGGTCTGAACGGTCATTTTGAAATGGCACTGTATGTAGATACATTTGATGAGGTTGATGAAGCATACAAAAAAGCAATAGAGAATGGTGCTACACCTGTGTTAGAACCTGAATTGGAACCTTGGGGACAGAGAACATGCTATATCGCAGATCCGGAGGGAAATCTGATTGAAATCGGTTCATGGAATAAGCCTTATGAAGAAAAGGATGTGACGGAGGACAAATAACGTTCGAAATACATTAGCTTTGTGAGAAGAAAGAGGAGAAAATGCTTTATTGAGTATATTCATGCGGAGAATGCATGGAATCCCATCAATGCTCCGGGATATATGTATATAGATTGCCTATGGGAATGCGCAAAGCATCCTCATATAGATGAGAACGGCTATGTTCTTTTCTATACGAACCAATGTCCGTTTAATGCGAAGTATGTACCGGTATTGGAGGAAACGGCAAAGAAGAATGGAATTACATTCAAGGCGGTAAAGCTTTACCCTGAAGGAAATCCGGAAGCCGGATTTAAGATTTCAGGAGTTAAGAAGATATGCTTTTACTGTAATAGGGATGGTCTGTTTTCTATAGAGGTTGTAAAGGGTATCGACGATAAGGAGAGCGGATACGACGATACGCAGGAACAGAGAGAGTTGGAAAAGGCAGCAGACATTTTGTTTGGATAAAAGTTACATAATCACAAAACATTGCTATAATTCCCCAAAACATGATTATATTTATATGTTTTGGGGAATTATAATGTTATATTGACATATAAATATTCAAATATTATAATAAATATAATCTGTAATAAATTGGAGAAGGAAGTGTAAAATATGGTAGGAAGAAAAGAAGAAATAAGTATTCTTGAAGATTTACTTGATAGTAATAAACCTGAATTTTTAGCACTATATGGTCGTAGAAGAATAGGAAAAACCTATCTTATAAAAGAGTTTTTCAATGATTCATTTTCATTTTATGCAACCGGAGTACAGAACGTAAACACTAAACAACAGTTGCGTGTGTTTAAAGAAGCTTTAGTAAAATATGGTGATAATACAAAAACAATACCTAAAGATTGGTTTGAGGCTTTTTCAAGATTGGAGAGATTGCTCGGTGAAAACGATGTAACAAGAGAGTATAGATCAGGTAAAAGAGTGGTTTTTTTAGATGAGCTTCCATGGATGGATACCGCAAGGTCTGATTTTAAGAGTGCTTTTGATTATTTTTGGAATAGCTGGGGGTCTTCGCAAAAGGATCTATTGCTTATTATTTGTGGTTCAGCGACCTCATGGATAATTAATAATATAGTAAAGGATACCGGGGGATTTTATAATCGCTTGACAAGACAGATACGATTGATGCCGTTTACTCTTGATGAATGTGAAAAATTTTTGTTAGAAAATGGATTACAGTTTACAAGAAAGCAAATAATAGAAAGCTACATGATTTTCGGAGGAGTTCCATATTATTTAAATTATTTAAAGCCGCAATATAGTCTTACACAGAATGTAGATATGTTATTTTTTGGTGAAAATTGTCCTTTAAAATATGAATTTCAAAATATGTTTAAAGCGTTATTTAGAAATTCAGACTATTATATAGAAATTATCAGAGAATTGTCTAAGAAAAAATATGGTATGACAAGATCAGAGTTGATTGATAGTAAGAGAGTACCGGAGGGAAAAACACTTACTAAATGTTTGGAAGATTTAGAACAGTGTGGGTTTATAAGAAAATATCATGATTATTCTTCTGAAAAGAATGGAGCACATTTTCAACTGATAGATCCTATGTGTTTGTTTTATTTGACATTTATGGAAACAGGTATGGTAGGATCATGGATGGATTATGTAGAAACTCCGGCTTATTATAGTTGGTGTGGACTTGCTTTTGAAAGAGTGTGTCTGATGCATACAAAGCAAATTAAACAAAAATTGGGTATAGCTGGAGTATCAAGTAATGAACTTGCATGGGCAAGCAAAAAAACATCTCCGAAAGCACAGATTGATTTACTTATTGACAGAAAAGATGATGTTATTAATGTATGTGAGATAAAATATACTAAAGAGCCTTTTTCAATAGATTCAAATTACGAAAAGAATCTTATTCATAAGGTTGAAGCACTTCGTTCAGAAACAGGTACAAAGAAGGCTTTATGGATTACAATGATTAGTTTTTCAGGATTAAAAAATAATAAATATAAGAATATTGTAATTAATGAATTGACAGGAGATGACTTGTTTGATAAATGATTGAAACAGTTGACATTTGTCAATAAAAAAATTGACAAATGTCAACTGTTTTATTTGATGACTTCTATTTTTTAGGTTAAAGTGTTAAAATCATTAGCAGAATGTTTGAAAACGAGGGATATAAAATGAGTGAAATTACAAAAAAGGTACTTTTTTCAGAGGTAGATGCAGAGCTTAATATGAATATGAGCGGGCTGATTAATTCCATGCAGGATTGTATAAATAAGCAGACAGAGGAAATTGACAGAGGTTCGGCATTTCTTAAAAGCCATAACAGAGCATGGTTTACGGTAAGCTGGAATATCGATGTCAAAAGACTTCCTAAGCTTTCGGAGGAGATAACCGTAAAAACATGGGCTTACGGCTTTTCGGTAGTTACCGGAGAAAGAAATGTAATTATTACCGATGCAGATGGAAATGATATAGTCTGTGCCGACTCGCACTGGGGATATATGGATGTAGAAAGTCAGCGCCCTGCCAAGATAACGGATGAGGATGTAGAAGGCTATGTGATAGGTGAGAGATATCCTATGGAGAAGGTAAGTCGCAAGATAAAGCTTCCGGAGAGTTTTGACTATGTTGAGGATGTATGGGTTAGAAAGGAAGACCTTGATTTTAATAATCATATGAGTAACGGAAGGTATATAATTAATGCCTATGAATATGTACCTGAAGGAAAGGTCAAGAGAATTCGTGTTGATTATAAGAAGCAGTGCAAATATAAGGACGAGCTTTGTGTCTTTACAAACCATACAGACAATGAATATATAATTAAATTCACAGGTAAGGAAGATGGAGAGGACAGGGCGGTCGTACTTTTTGAAATAGAATAAATGAGATGGATATATAAAGGATACATCTTTGAAATATAATGATAAAAGCAGCCTGATACTATACGGAGAAATGATATGAAGTATAAGCTATTACTTGTCGAGGATGATTCACAGATACGTGAGGTAGTATGTGATTATTTCACGGGAAGAACGGAAAATGATATAGAAATAGACACTGCGGCAGACGGAGAAGAAGGCTGTGATATGATATACGAGTCGGATTATGACCTTGTTATGCTTGATATAATGCTGCCGAAGATGGACGGCTTCACGCTCTGCAGGGAAATCAGAAAAAAGAGCATAGTGCCTATTATATTCATAACCGCCAGAGGCAGGGAAGAGGATATATTATACGGATATAATATGGGCTGTGATGATTATATAGTTAAGCCATTTTCACTTGCGGAAAGCTATGCTAAGGTGAATGCCCTGCTTAAGCGATCTAAGGGACTTATCGGCAGTGAGAAGCTTATATGTGGAGATATAGTTATAGACCCTGTAAGATTCATAGTCAGCGTAAAGGATAAGGAGATAGAGCTTCCGCCGAAGCAATACTCGCTGTTACTTTATCTCGTGGAAAATAAGGATATGGTGATTGAGCGTGAGATGCTGCTTAATAAAATCTGGGGATATGATTTTGAGGGTAATGACCGCGTGGTTGATAATCATATCAAGAAATTAAGAAATGCTCTGGGTGATGCGGGCAGGCAGATAAAGACAGTTATTACGAAGGGATATAAAATCGTTGAATAAGAATGTCAAAAAAACATTTATTAAATTCTGGCTGAAGGGATTAATAATCTCTTTGGTTATATGTTCTGTTATAATTCTTATATGTTCATTTATATTTATTCTTCTTCCTAATACGGAGATGAAATCAGAGACTCTTGTTTTCGCAAATGAAATCGAAAATAATATGATAAATCAATATAGGAATATGCTGGAAAAGGGTTACACCTTCGAGGATGAGGCTGATATGGAGAAGCTTATCAGTGCATACAAATGGTATATGAGCAGATACTTAAGTCTGTATGGAGAGATATATTATGAGGGTGAGTGCATAGCCGAAAGCTCGCCCGGAGGATATGCAATAATATTAGAGTATGAAAATTCATCTGATGAATTTGCCGATTATTATTACTGCAATATGGACAGTCTGAATGAGCTTATAGAAGATGATACAGCTGAGTTTGAGACCATTTCATACATAATGGAGGATATGTATATAAAGGGCAGCAGCTTCATACCTAAGACAATCATATATGGCAGAAAAGCCGTAGAGGATGATGTCAGGATGGTGCTTGACTTTGAAACTGATACAATAATTAACACTGTTGATTATACGGATTATATCGACATTGACCTGTCGGACTATGACTATGTTGAAAATAATGAAGATAATCAGATATTGGGACCTATTATAATAACTAAGGATATAGCATGTGAAAAAGCTAAGAATTATCTGCATAATTCTTCTGAATATGGGAGAATAATGGAAATTGTAAAAACCGAAGACGAAGGGGATTATCTCATTTCTCAGTCCGGTTTTTCAGGCAAGCGTATAAGTGTAGATCGTGTTGAGCTTGACTCTGACCACATTATGTATCTTGTGACGGCACAGAACTTTGATGTCCTGTATTATTATCTTGGCACATATATAGCCGCTGCCGTTATAATATTAGCTCTTGGAATTGTTATATCATTTATCATTGCAAGATTTAGGTATGTGAAGTATGTGAGCAGATACAATATGGAGGAGTACCGCACCAACCTTACCAACATAATGGCGCACGACCTTAAGACTCCGCTTATGGCTATATCCGGATATGCGGAGAATCTGAAAACCAATGTGCATACGGACAAGAGAGAATATTATGTAGATACGATAATCAATAACGTGGATTATATGAACAAGATAATTAATAATGTGCTGGAGCTTGGAGAGGTAGAGAATAAAAGCATAAAGCTTGATAGAAAATCTGTAGATATAAAGGAAATGATACAGGAGATACTTTCTAATTATGAGGATAATATCACCAAGGCAGGTCTTAGATTTGATATAGACGGAGAGCTTATTCTGGAATGTGACGTAAGGCTGATGTCGCAGGCTATGGATAACCTTATCTCAAATGCGATTAAATACGCATCAGAGGACACGGAGGTTAAGATAGAATTAGATAAAAAGCATATCGCGGTATCTAATAAATGCACGGAGGAAATAGCTGTAGCTGCTGATGAGTTATGTAAACCGTTTGTAAAAGGCGATAACAGCAGAAACAACAGCAAGGGAACAGGAATGGGACTTGCTATAGTCAAGAACATAATAGAGCTGCATGGATACAAGTTAGAGATAGGATACGAGGAGAATATATTTGTGGTAGAGATTAAATTGTAAATAATGTAAAGTATTATTTTATAAAAGATTTTATTAATTTCAATTTCGAAATTTTTAAATTAAAACTGTTGGTAGAAACTGTCATATTATGTTACAATATATTTATATAAGTATTTGCTATTATTGAGTGAAACATATATATTGTGTTGGCACTTTATAAAATACTAAATGTACAAATACGATACACCAAAACTGATGCGTCGTTCAACTAAATAAGATTGTAGAGCCAGAAAGTAAAAAAAAGAATCATTATAACAATTAAAAAGGCAAGGCACTGGCATTCCTATCTGAAATTCTACATCCATTCTTTTTTCTTAATATATTTTAAGTAATTTTTCTTCAAGTCACGCTTATTTCCAAAGAATATACTCTCAGATTTTGAAAACAAATTATTGTCCATTTTCAATTCTACAAGTTTCATTGAGCATAGTAAATCAGCAACTTGAAACAACTTATAATCCTTTGGCATAACTTTTCGAAATACTGGATTTGGAAGCAGCAAATTAAATACAGACGAAAGTATAATACTCACTTCAACCTGCCCGTTATCATAGTATATTTTTACATCATCAAAACTTAAGAATTCGTTATAGTTATCTCTAATAAACTGAGAGATTTGTTTTGAGAGTTTTCCGGTTGCTTCGACAACATCGGATATATGTTTTTTCTCTATGTAAAAGCATTTGTAGCGAATATCTATTTGGCGTATAAAAGCTACCATTTTGTTGAAGATACGTCTTCTTTCAAAGATATCCATATCTTTATAAATTTCTTCTTTTCGGATAATAGGTCCGGTATGAATACATATGTCATCAAGATTTATGTATGATAATTCATTATTTAATTTATTTACAGCATCACGTATGTCTTGTTCTTGGTCGTGAAACACCATTGTGATTATATAATACGGAGATTTGAAATCATATTTTCCAAAATCACCGGATTCGTCAATAAAAATGCTAAGTTCTTTCAATAAATAATTCCCCTCTATGTATAAAAATGGCGGGGAACTTCCCCGCCGAAGATGGACCTGGGTCTTTCGACCAGCCCAATTTCTATTCTTACAATAGCATAAAAATGGATTGATTTCAATATATTGACTGAAAAAAAACAAAAAAATTAACTATTAGTTTCAGTTTGTAAGTATGTTAGCAGTTTTGCTGTTGAAATGCAATAGGAAAGTGTTGACATTTATATGTTATTCACCATTTTGTAAAATGTTACATATAAAGATTCGATTTATATAGATGAAATGTTTGCAGTAGAAATGGTGATTTGTTTTGTATTCCTTAAGAGGATATACAAAGGATACATTTTTGATTTATAATATTTTCATTACATAGGTAGAATACCTTATTATTTACATTTAAGAAAAAGGAGGAAGACTGTGGATTCAAATAAGGATAGAAATGTTGTCATACATACCGAGGACCTATACAAAATCTACAATGTCGGCGATGAGAAGCTGCACGCCTTAGACGGAGTATCCTTCGATATCTATGAGGGGGAGTTCGTGGCAATCGTCGGTACGTCGGGCTCAGGAAAGTCAACACTTCTTAATATGCTGGCAGGACTCGAGAGACCAACTAAAGGAAGCATAACCGTAGCCGGCAGGCGGATAGACCGTCTGAAAGAAGAGCAGCTTGTAAGATTCAGACGTGAGAGGGTTGGCTTTATATTCCAGTCATTTAATCTGATAGGGACTATGAATGCAGTAGAAAATGTATCCATGCCGCTTACATTTAAGGGTATATCGAAGGCAAAAAGGCTTGCAAGGGCGAATGAAATGCTTGATATGGTCGGGCTTTCAAAGCATAAGAAGCACAGGCCCAATCAGATGTCGGGTGGTCAGCAGCAGAGAGTAGGCGTGGCGAGGGCACTTGTGGTTAATCCGAGCATAATATTTGCGGACGAGCCGACAGGCAACCTTGATTCCAATACTACGAAGGAGATTCTTGAGCTGATGAGAAGTCTGGTAAATGAACAGCACAAAACACTTGTTATGGTAACGCACGACCGTAACCTTGCAAATGTTGCAGACAGGGTTATACAGATACGTGACGGAAGGATAAAGAAGATAGAGGTAAATGAGAAAAAGGAGATTATAGAGGATGAGTTATAAAATATCTGAAAGCAAATTATATAAGATGAAAAAATATTTGGGAGTGATGCTTGCCGCATTGGTTATATTTACTACAATGCTTGGCAGTACGATTAATTCAAAAGCTTATGCAACACCGAGACTTATTGTGACCGGATATGATACGAACAAGGATAAGATAATAGCAGGAGATGAATTCGAGATAACGCTTCATCTTAAGAATACCGCGAAGAACACACAGCTTTCCAATATACAGTTGCAGATATCAGCTGCAGATAATGAGTTCATACCCGTGTTCGGCTCGAACACAGTCTACATAGAGAAGATTGCGGCTGATACGGAAGAGGATGTGGTTATAAGCCTGAAGGCAAGGTCGGACCTTGAGGCAAAGCCTTACACGCTTGATATAACTCTTGATTATGAGGACAGATATTCGGCAGCATTTCAGGAGACCTGCAAGCTTACCATACCAATCTCACAGGAGATGAGTATATCGGTGACTGAGCAGAACATAACCAAATCTCAGGTTGAGGTCGGAGCTAAAACCGGCATATCATTTTCGATTAACAACAAGGGCAAGAATAAGATTAATAATGTAAATGTGGAGATTACAGGCGCTAATATTGAGGAGACCACAAGCTATATCGGAAATATCGAATCAGGCAGTACGGGCTATGTAGATGTAAATGTAGTAGGTGCAAAGGAAGGCAAGGGCAAGATAACAGCCGAGATTACATTTGAGGATTCTGAGGGAAATGTGGCAAGCAGGACGGAGGAGTTCGATATAGAGGTTGTAGCGGCAGCAGAGCCGGAGGCAGAGGTTGAGGAAGCTGTTATCGTAGAAGAAACGAATTATATGCCTTATATCATAATTGCAGTTATCGTAGTTATTATTATAATTATTGTTGTAAAGAAGCGTAAGGATAAGGAGGAGTTCGATGAGATTTCTTGATATACTGGACTTAAGTCTCGGTAATCTGAAAAGAAGAAAATTCCGTACCTTCTTAACCGTGCTTGGCGTAATCATCGGCTCTACATCAGTTATACTTATGGTGGCTTTGGGACTTGGACTTAAGGATTCGATTAGAAAGGAATTCGAGCAGTTCGGCTCTATGAAGGATGTTCAGGTCACTTCGAACAGCTCAGAGAGATACTTTACGGAGGATATGATTGATGAGTACGAGAGCCTTGACATTGTTGATTCGGTGTCGGCACATTTGTCAACTACGATTGTATTAACCCAGGGTAAGTGGCAGGTTATGATGGAATTGACCGGCTTAAGTGATGAGGAACTTGAAGCCATAAGGGTAGACGGACGAGTGACAAGTGCCAACGCAGATGAGATGGAGCTTATAATCGGCAATGAAGTAAATGAGGTTGCTATGGATGTTACAACGGGTGTATACAGATATGAATCAGATAAAAAAGAGGAGGGAATTGATTTTACGGATACCGTATACACACAGTTCTATGACGAGGACAGCGAAATTGACAGAAATGCGGCAGGTGTGTATGTTTTTAAGAATAAGAAGAATGTATTTCCGATTGTAGGTGTTATGCCTGTTGAAGCGGGCTATACCCAGTATTCTTATGGCATATATACCAGCAATGAGATATTGAAGGAGTATCTTAAGAAGGCATATAAGGGCAAACCTATACCGGACCAGCCGACAGATAAGAATGGCAATCCGCTTAAGGAATTGGTGTACAGCAGTATAGTTGTGCACGCAAGAAGTCTTGATGATGTGGATGCAGTTACAGCGTATTTTCAGGATTTGGGCTACTCGGCTTATGCTATGGCGAGTGATTTTAAGGAGACTGAGAAGGTGTTCGGTATTGTCCAGATTATTCTGGGTGCGATAGGTGCAATCGCCTTACTCGTTGCGGCAATAGGTATAGCCAACACTATGACGATGTCAACCTACGAAAGAACTAAAGAAATCGGCGTTATGAAGGTGCTTGGCTGCAGCCTTAAGAATATTAGGAGTATCTTCCTTACGGAAGCTGCTTTCATTGGATTTATGGGTGGCTTAGGCGGTGTTATCATAAGTGGTCTGATTGCTCTTATTGCCAATAGTATTGTCGGACCGGAGCTGGCATTTGAAATGTTTGGTATTGATGAAATGTCGCTTATGATTATGCCTTTGTGGCTTATAATCGGGGCTGTTGCATTTTCAACCTTAGTCGGAACTCTGGCGGGATTTTTCCCGGCACAGAGGGCGATGGGCTTAAGTCCGCTGGCGGCAATCAGAAATGAATAGGCAGATATATCTCAAGGTCGGTTAGATGGTATGGTATGCTTTGTCTGCCATATCAAATGCTTTAAGAAATAAACGGATATGAAAAGGCAGTTTACCAACACGCAATCAATTTGTTAAATCAGAGCACTCAGGTTCTATATCTTCACACAAAATCGTGAACTCGCTTCGCTCAGACAGCACGATTTTTGAGCGAATCTATACGAACCATTCGCTTCTGATTTACACACAAATTGTGCGAATCGTTGGCACAACTGCCTTTTCATATCCGTTTTATGCTTTTATTAATGATGGCAGACAAAGCATACCCCCTCTAACCGACACGCTGTGCGTATAAATTTATAGCTAAGGTATTGCAAAGATTGTGATATTCAAGCTATAGATGCTCTGTGTACATTAGTCAATGATGTGAGACCAACTTTTAAAAAAAATAAATGATTGGTGTGTTATCTTATAATCACACTACTATTCTTGTTTTGCTTAACAACCTCTTATCTGATGCTTGTATATGTGTCAAGGTTGCGAAGCACC
>JAFTFE010000151.1 GCA_017449765.1 Lachnospiraceae bacterium
GGGCAAAGTTAGATAAAGAAAGATATAGCATAAATGAAGATGATTACAAATAAAATAATGTCTTAATGAATATTATATTTTATGAAATAAAGCATTGTAAAGTAAATATTAATTTGATAATATAATTATATGGGTGCTATCCTTGATGGTGGCGGTTTTGCTCTCTTTGTGTGGCTCTAAACTATATAAGTTTGGGACATAGAAAGGAGCTGTTGCGATATAGGGGATATTATAATTGCTGTTTATTACATAGCAAAATTATTAATAAAACTTATTGAACAAAAAGAAAATCGCCCTGCTTCCAAACAATAGCGATTTTCTTATAATCAATATTTAAGGAGCAAACCGTCACCGATAGCACCTTTTCTAATAAGATATTAACATCAATATTCAATTATGTCAAATAAAATTCAAGTAAAATTTGGTGCAAATCGTGGTGCAGGCAACAAACAGCTGTTGAAAAACAACTCCTTTCCACATTTTTTTTGCTTCGATTCCGGTCGCCGGCATATTTTTTTAAGAATAAATCCCTGAGAAGTATTGATTTTACTTGCCTCAGGGATTTTTTTGTTTTGTTAGATTACGAAAAAGGGGCAGAAAAGGGGCAAATTTATAAAATATTTATACTTGATATTTCTTTATTGTCATTTGCTTGGAGTTGTTTAGTCACATGCAGATATATGTCCTTAGTGACCTTACTATCTGAATGACCAAGTCTTCTTGAGATAAAGGATATCCTTTTTGTTTTTTATTGAAAAAGAGGAAAAAATATAATATAGTATAGTTATAAGAGGAGGATGCCTATGTCAACTTTACAAAAAACAATAAATATTTTAAATAAGCTTTCAGAAAAACAGATTGAAAGTATATATAGTTATGTACAGTTTGTAAGTTCACAACAGGAAAATCAAACACAGACTAATATTGAAGATGTAGACGATATTCTTAATCACATTATTGGAATAATACCGGATTCAGGAAAATCTTTAGGTGATTATCGAGAGGAAAGGATTAGGGAGCGTTATGGACATATTGATTGATACGAATATAATATTGAATTTGGTGTTTAAAAGAGATAGATATGAAGTATCCACAGAGATATTTAAACAAATATCAAAAAATGGATATGCAGCATATATTACAGCATCAACAGTAACAGATTTATTTTATATTATTAGGAAAAGTCTGCATGATATAGAGTCAACATATAATACAATGGAGTATATTTTTAAGCTTGTAAATGTTCTTGGAGTTATGCCTGAAGATATTACAGATGCTTTTCAATGCAGATGGAAAGATTTTGAGGATTGTGTTCAATATACTACTGCAATAAATAATAATATAGATTATGTTATTACAGAGAATGTTAAGGATTACAAAGAAAGTGGTGGGAATATTGTAATAACTCCTGAAGAGTTTATTGAACTAATGGATAAATAAAATGTTTCATAATTTATTTCCTGCAAATTTACAATAGGTCTTGAATTTGATTGAGAAATACTTATAATGTAATTGATGGAGAGTCCTGCCGATAAGTGGACGCATAAAAAGCGTTAGAGTCGCTACGGTGACACTACATTCAAGGGCTATGGCAACATAGCCCTTGTCTATTATAAGAGGTGAGTATATTTTGCAAACTAAAAAATAGATTTAATAAAATGCACTGTTCTGATTTTTATGCTGCGTATCATTGCCGGGGCGGTCTGCTTCCCAAACTCCTTTTGGTATAGTTTTAACCGGAATATTTTTATCTGTTATTTTCATAATTCACCTCTCATTTTTAGGATAGTATGTGAAAATGTTTTATATATTATGCTTATAATTATTATAGTTATATATTTTACCTATAACCTGTTATAACTTAAAAGGATTATTAAAAATTCCGATAACGTGCTACAATCCCCTATGTAATAAATCATACTTTTTAAGTAGGAAATACAATATGAAAGGAGACCGGTTTATGGCAAATAAGGTTTTATGGCCGAGTGAGTATGCCGAAAAAACTCCGTCAGACTATCTTAAGGCAGTTTTTGAAACCGCTGACTGGATAAGTGATTATGAACATAAAACCGATAGTGGAAGTTATTGGGATATATTACCCGGTAAGGAAGTTGACGAAGATGCGACTCTGACATCTATAGGAAGTCTCTATGGAGGGGCAGCCGGTGTAGCATTATTTTTCTTAAGGCTTTATCAGGTTACATGTAAAGAGGAATATTTGGATAAGGCAAGGTCGGGAATTGATTTTGCCATAGGAAGAGATAAGGGTAAAGCCGAATATGAAAAAATCGGTGAAGGAACCCTAAAGGGAATTCCAATAGGGCTTATGAATGGACCGATTGGTGCTGCATATGTAGCCTATCTTGTATATGAGATAACAAAGAATGAGAAGTATCTTATATATACAAAGCAAGCGACAGAGGTTCTGTTAGAGGAAGAAAAGGATGATGAAAAAGGCGGCTATTGGAGCGATGTATGTGGTATTCTTTCCGATGGTGGACTGATTCTTTATCTGATATGGCTATATGAAAAGCTTAAGGATAAAAGATACCTTGCAGCAGCCGATAAGGCAGGGAAAAGAATAGTCGAAAACGCTGATGAAACAGAGGATACTGCAAGATGGCTTGCTATGGATTCAGTGGCATTCGGTCTTGGTAAAAACGGATATTTTCCGGGCTTTTTCTACGGAACCGCCGGTACGGGATACATTTTAACTAAGCTATATGAGCACACGAAAAATGAAAGGTATCTGGAACTTGCTATAAAAGCTTCGAACTATATCAAAAGACTTGCCGACAAATCACCAAACGGTAAAGCGGCTCTTATACAATATAATGACCCTTATGTACCGGATATGCATTACCTCGGTGTGTGCCAGGGACCTATAGGACATTCAAGACTTTTCTATAAGCTTTATAAGATAACCGGTGAGGAAGAATACAAAGAATGGATAATTAAGCTTACAGACGGAATACTTGCAACAGGTGCACCAAAGATTCATTCAAAGGGTTATTGGCATACATATTGCTATTGCTGCGGAGCTGCCGGAATGGTCGAGCATTTCCTTGAAATATATGAGCTTACAAAGAATGAAAAATATAAGACTGCGGCGCGTGAAGGTGTAGAGGTACTTCTTGGAGATTCCAATCTTGACGAAGGTAAGAGACGCTGGTACACGGCGTGGAACAGACATCTTCCCAATGAAGTAGAGGCCTGGACGGGACTCTATCACGGAAGTGCAGGCTGCGCATCATCAATATTATTTTATTATAACTATTTAACAGATAAAAAGAAAATAAGCGGATACATAGAAGATCCGTATCAAGAACTGTTTTAAAAGGAGGAAAACAAAATGAGTAAAATTGTAAAAAATATTGCAGAGCTGGTAGGACATACACCACTTTTCGAGTTTGTAAAATATGAGGAGAACAATGAATTAAAGGCACACCTTTTAGGAAAACTTGAATACTTTAATCCGTCAGGTTCGGTTAAGGACAGGGCTGCGCTTAATATGATAAAAGCGGCTGAAAGAGACGGACTTTTACATCCCGGTGATACTATAGTAGAAAATACTTCCGGAAATACGGGTATAGGACTTGCAGCATTTGCTGCAAGCAGGGGATATAAGCTCACAGTATTTCTTGAACCGGGACAGTCGGCAGAAAGACAGAAGATGCTTCGTGCTTATGGAGCAAATCTTCAAAGTATGATGGATGTTCCGGGAGTGCCTGAGGCACTTGCAAACGGAACCTTCACAACACAGTTTTATCAGGATGCTATCCAAAGCTACTGTGATGCACAGGATACACCTCATTACTTTATAAATCAACTTGCCAATCTTGCCAATCCGGGAGTTCATTACGATACAACCGGTCCGGAAATCTGGGAGGATACAGATGGTAAGGTGGATATACTTGTGGCAACCTCAGGAACTGCAGGAACCATAACAGGACTTGCAAAATTCTTCCGTGAGAAAAATCCTGATATAGAGATTGTTGCAGTACAGGCAGATCCTGTATCTCGTCCGGGTGGTTCGGAAAACCCTCAGACTATAGACGGAATTGCTCCTTTTGGTGATCCGGGATTCCCTGACGGTGCAAAGGCTCCGTTTATTGTAGGCTTTGATTATGATGAGTGCATAGATGTTAAGGGTGAGGATGCGTATGCTATCGGTCGTGAAATCGCTCAAACTGATGGTGTATTCTTAGGTCAGTCAGCTGCAGCTGCTTTATATGCAGCAACCATAGTTGCAAAGCGTCCTGAAAATGCAGGCAAAAATATTGTTACAATGCTTGCCGATAACGGAATGAAATATCTCAGTACCAATATGTACCCACTTGATAAGGCTGTTTTATAGTATATAAATATTGTAATGAAGATATAAAGGCTATGTTACTTATATAACGGTAACATAGCCTTTTGCGTTTTATATATTGAAAAAGATTTATAAGAATATTATACTTATATCAGGTATCCGGTCCCGAGAGGTATATCTGCTTGCAGATAGTGGAGGTGTCTTTTCCAAAAATATGAGATGATGCGAAGTAACACACTCCAGCCGGATGCTTTTAAAAATGTGAGGTATATATGAATAAGGTGAAATGTGATGTCTGCTTTCGTGGCTGTGAACTCGGTGAGGGACAGGTTGGAGCCTGTATGGCGAGAGTGTGCAGGGACAATAAAATAATTGCAGAGAATTATGGATATATAACATCTATTGCGCTTGACCCTATAGAGAAGAAGCCTCTTAACCGGTTTTATCCCGGAAGTATGATTCTTTCTGTGGGAAGCTACGGGTGTAATCTAAAATGTCCGTTCTGTCAGAATGTAAGTATATCATTGGCAGATGACAGAGTCAGACCACAGGCAGAATATATCGAGCCGAAGGCACTATGCGATATTGCTGTAGGGCTTAAGGTAAAGGGGAATATAGGAATTGCTTATACTTATAACGAGCCACTTGTCGGCTATGAATATGTACGGGATACGGCACGACTTATCCGGGCGGAGGATATGAAGAATGTCGTTGTTACAAATGGTTCGGTAAATGAGAAAATCTTAGAAGAAATACTACCTTATATAGATGCGTTCAATATTGACCTTAAATGCTTTAATGAGGAATACTATAAAAATGTATTAAAAGGCGACTTTGAGACTACAAAGAGATTTATAGAAATGGCGGTCAGGTCGGCACATGTTGAACTTACATCTCTTATCATACCTGATGAAAACGATACAGAGGAGGAAATGAGGGAACTATCAAGCTGGGTACATGAGCTTGAGATAAAATGTGATAAGCATATACCGCTTCACATTTCAAGATTTTTTCCAAGAAGCAATTACAGTGACAGACAACCCACAGATGTAAGAAAGATATTGAGGCTTGCAGAGGTTGCAAGGGAGAAATTGAAATATGTGTATGAAGGTAATATATGATTGAAAGGAAGAAAATATGATAGTAGAAAATGGCGAGTGGACTATAACAGGTCTTGAATATGATGACCCAAGCTGCATACATTCTCCGCAGGAACTGATTGAGTATGTAAAGAAGGTCGGTTTTCTGCCGCTTTTTGGTGGTGACATACCGGGCTTTTCAGCTGAGGAACATACATGGTACATGGGCTGGTGGACAGGTGATGCAGAGGATGATCCTTGGATATGGCGTGAAGAGATAGCAAGGAGCCGTGAGGTGGCTTACGGTAAATTCTTTGATAAGAAGGCGGGATTTATATCATTAGAATGGCTGCCGTATTTTGCAAATTATCGTAGAAAAGGTTACGATTTTGATGCGTTATATGAGGACGGATATGCAAGCCGCAGAAGCAAGAAGATAATGGACCTATATATCAGGGATGATGTAGAGGATGAAGACGATATGTGGAGCGATGAGATGATTCTTTCCACACAGGTTAAGAAGCTTGCCGGATTCGGTAAAGGCGGAGAGAAGAATTTTCCGGGTGTGCTTACTGATTTGCAGATGCAGCTATATCTTGTAATGATTGATTTTAAGAGGCGCAGGAACAAGAAGGATGAAGAATACGGTATGCCTGTATCCATACTTCTTCCACCTGAGGCAGTATGGGGATATAAGCATATGGCTTCGGCTTATAAGGAAAAGCCGCAAGTTTCAGGTGAACGAATCAGACAGCATATACTTGATATGTATCCCGATGCAGACGAGAAGGCAGTAAACCGATTGGTTGGGAAATAAAATAAACCCTCTGTAACATAATTTATGTGGCAGAGGGTTTATTTTACAACTCCTCCATCAATCCTTCTATCCCCTCACGCTTATACACGTCACGGTAGTATTCAACCTCGTCTTTTATGAGGTCGTCTATAATACGCATACCAAGCAGCTCGACAGGAGCCTTGTCGTCGGTCATTATATGGTCGCCTGCTTTATAGGCTGTCAGTCCGTTGGAGACAGTAGTCATCATATTTATAAGCTCGTCATCTGTTTCAAGAGCGACATTTCCTTCAAATGTACTTATCATATCGGGATTATCCGAGGCGAAAAGCTCGCGGTTGGTGCCTCGGCAGTTTACGGTGTAGACTTCGGAGAATACGCTTGCTATGGTGTCGGCAAGATATGCGTTGATATCATCAGTAGCGTTGTCATCGCTTCCGCGCATATTCATATTTACGACCATTACACCGTTCTCATTCAGATGCTCCTTTACGAGTGTGAAGAACTCAACCGAGGACATCTGAAACGGGATTGTAATATCCTGATAAGCGTCTACCATTATGACATCATACTTGTCGTCGATTACATTAAGATATGCTCTGCCGTCATAGGTTACAACCGGTATATCCTCAGGAAGTTCGAAATAATCTACTGCCAATGAGGTTATCTTCTCATCTATCTCAACTCCTGTTATGGATAGCTCGTTATTATCAAAATACCTTCTGCATTGGGTGGCATATGTTCCTGTTCCCATACCGAGTATCAGTATGTCAAGATGGTTTTTCTCATTTATGCCTGTCATATAAGGTGCTGCCATCGCATAGTCATAATACATTCCTGTTAGCTCTTTGTCCTTCATATATACTGACTGAACACCGAATAAAACATTTGTCGATAATCTTGTCTCGTCCTCAGTATCGTATACCTGAAGATAATTATATATCGACTCACCTTCATAGGTGAGATCTTTAATCCAAAATGCGAAGCTTCCGTCGTGACCGAATATAATACATATTATATAGAGTATCGTACCAACTGTCGCCTTGACGGATTTAACCTTGGAGCTTGCAAAATATATTATAGACAGCAGTAAAAGTATACCTGCAAATATAAGAAAAGTAATGGCTGTTCCTACAGTCGGTATACTTATAAATGTAGGTACAAATGTGCCTATGATGCTTCCGATTGTATTGGCGGCGTTTAAGTTACCGACGGTTTTTCCGCTTTCATCAAGGCTGTCAACCGTGTATTTGACAAGTGACGGAGTTACTGTGCCAAGCAAAAAAAGCGGGAAGACAAATATTATCATACATGCTGCAAAGGCGGCTATAATCAGAAAATTATTATTAACTGTAAATATAAGGAGTGCTGATACACCGAGTATGATGTATTTTCCAAGCACCGGTATAGCTGCTATCCATATGGCTGCTATGATAATTCTTCCGTACAGCTTATCCGGATTCGGGTTTTTATCTGCGGCACGCCCACCGTATATATTGCCGAGTGCCATCGCAATCATTATCGTACCGATTATGATTGTCCAGACTATCTGAGATGAGGAGAAATACGGTGCCATAAGCCTGCTGGCACCAAGCTCAACCGCCATAACCGACATCCCGGCGAAGAATTCCGTAAGATATAGATATAATTTATTTCCTAATATTTTTCTGTGTTTGTTTTTTTCTTGCTCATGATTGGACATACTTTAAAATCCTTTCCATAATTAAAAATCCTTAAATAATAATGCTCAAAAATCATTGTTTCTATGAGCATAATAGTGTTAAAGAAAATAACTGTCAAGAAAATTTAAAATAAGTTATACACTATATTTGAAAAAAGTGGCGTTTTGAGTAAGATTAATGGCAGTTTTTGTGTCGTAACCTTCATATTATGGTTGCATTTAAGAGCTTTTTTGTGCTATGATAAAAATAGGGTTTTATTATGAATATAATTAGAATAGGAGAGTAATAGGTGTATTATTATACTGCTATTATTATATTGTCATGTATAGCCCTTAGCGTTCTATGCATTTTAATTCATGAGAATTATCGAATTTCAAAAAAAGACAAAAGAGTGCTTTATCTTACGTGTGTGCTTATAGCGGTATCGGCTCTTGCAGAGTGGCTGGGGGAGAGATTTAGCGGAGATACTTCTATTCCCACATGGTCACTTCGGGTTATAAAATGTGCAGATTATATTTTAACGCCGATAGTAGGAGGAGCATTTATCGCCCAATTTCACAGTAATAGCATAAGAGTAAAATTGATAAAGTGGGTTTTAATATTAAACAGTGTATTTCAGGTTGTATCATGCTTCAATAACTGGATGATAATCATAGATGATGAAAATGATTATATACACGGACCTCTTTATCCTTTCTATATGACCTCTTATCTTGTTATAATTGCATTGATTGCGATGGAGTTTGCTGTATATGGGCAGCATTTCAGGCGTCAAAACAGAGCTTCCTTGTATGCAACAATGATTCTTGTGTTCTTTGGAATATTTATCCAGGAGATTTTCTGTGGTGAGATAAGAACAGCATATATAGCCCTTACACTGGGGATGACAGCGTTTTATATACACAATGCCGAGTTCTCACAGACTGTTGCGGACGATACGATAAGGACACAGGAGTTTCATATACTTGTAAGTCAGATACAACCGCATTTTCTGTTTAACTGTCTTTCGGTTATAAGGGAAACATATCATGAGGATGTCGAAAATGGTGATAAGGCAATTACACAGTTTGCAAAATACCTTCGCCACAATATGGATTCGTTGATTGGCAAGCAGATAGTTTCATTTTCGGAAGAATTGGAACATGTAAAAGGATATGTTGACTTGCAGAAGCTTCGATTTGGTGATGAGCTGGATGTAAGATATGAGTTTGAATGTACGGATTTTTCTCTGCCGACACTTACACTCCAGCCGATTGTTGAGAATGCCATAACATACGGAGTTAGAAAGCAGCGTGAACATACAGGAATTGTTACGGTGCAAACACATGATTATAAAGACCGTGTCGAAATTGTCGTTACAGACAATGGTCCCGGTTTTGATATAAAAAATATAAAAGAAGATGATAAAACATCTCATATCGGAATAAGCAATGTAAAAGAACGTCTGCATAAGGCATGTGGAGGCGAGCTTATTATAGATTCCGTACCGGGAGAGGGAACTGCCGCTACCATAATCATCCCGAAAAATCAAAGGGGGGGGGTAATAAAATATTATGCTGATATTCGTAATTGATGATGAACAACCTTTGCTTAACTCTGCAAAGCGTATAATAGGAAAGGCAGCGCCGGAGGCTGATATTGTTACATATAATGATGCTCTTGAGGCAATCAAAGATATAACCGAAAAGGGGAAGAAGCCGGATGTTGTTTTTAGTGATATTGAGATGCCGGGGATATCAGGACTTGATTTGGCTGTAAGGCTTAAGACTCTTTCGCCTGAGACAAGAGTGGTATTTGTGACCGGTTATCTGAAATATGCAGTCGATGCCTTTAAGGTGCATGCGCAGGGCTATATTATGAAACCTCTTTCTGTTGAAGATGTGTTGGATGAGCTGACTGCTATTCCTAAAAAGGCAGTCATTCCTTGAATGAAAAACTAAAACCCGACTGAAATATCGCCTAATTACATAAAGCTCGTTTACGAGCCTGTTAAACACCTTATTTGGGGTGCTTTTTATTTCAAAAAGTGTTATAATTCAATCATCCGAATACAGTATGTTATATCGATAAGCATAGCAAACAGACGACTCGACACCCTTTATGCAAAAGTAAACTCGACCCGTCTATTACATAAACTATCGTATCGATCACTATCTGCATTCAAAATCTGGTTTACTTGTTCTTTTTGAACAGGTCAGGCATTAAGTGGACTTCATCTGGCGGGATGAGGTCCATTTTTAATAGATGAAACAATGCCCACATATCCTCATCTTCTTCATTAATCAGTTCATATGGTGCTTTGTTTCCCAATCCCGGTCTGCGCGTACTGTTGATATGATTCATCAGCAGTGTCATATCTTCTTGTGTGTATTGATTAAGACTTTTTCCGCGTGGAATCACATATCGTATGAATTCATGATTTTTCTCGATATGTGGCTTCTGCCAAGAGGCCATTGGATCACAATAATAAATATCTGTTCTTGTTGCTAAATCATCTGTATGTTCAAGATCTGCAGGCCTTTTAAATTCACCTCCGTTGTCCGTAAGAATTACCGGAAACAACCTATAGAACCTTTCAAGCCCCAAACCGTATTCCAGAAAGTCGAACACTTTTTTTACAGACTCTGCTTTTCCATCAGGCATTAGAAACATCAGCATAATGGAATTATCCCTAAAAATCATTGTCAGAAGCCTTTTACCGCGCTCTCTTACACCTTTTACGGTATCCATCTCAACCACACTTAGAGCAGAGTATTTCATACGAGATTCAAAGTCCTCATATGTTCGTCCTTCACGATACTTTAGATTTGCAAATCCCTTTGAAACACCCTTGGCATTTTTCCTTCTCTGTTTGTAACTGGTCTTTCTGCGCAAGTCGATGTTCTTTATTGTAAGTTCTCCGTCATCAATGTAGTTGTACAGACTCCGTAAAGACATTGGCATCTCCGCTTCATGCTCCGCATAGATATGTGTTAGCGGCTGTCCTTTCTTTACAAGTCGTGTTACCAGTTCATCAACAAATAACTTCTGTTCATCAGTTAAGCGAATTCCCTGACGACTTTCAGAACGCCTTCGACTTACAGCTGCGTCAGCATATGGCGCCGAATACACGTACTTGTCTTTGATACAAAGTTTTCTATCCTTGCATGTATTACAAACATATGGTGGTTTATCCGGCTTGTGACAAGCAGCAGATTCATATCTGTTACACATCTTGGTGCAATCATAACCTCTGCAATACTTGCATCTGTAATTACAGGTATCTTCTGACACATCACATAGGTTCTTAACCGCACACGTTCTTGCATGTCTGCAGTCCTTTCCGGCAAAGAAAGTTCCTTTTATGTATGTCCTGTTTTCAAGCACCTCATGTGCTACCGTTGATGGATGTCTTCCTATTTTATTTGCAATCCTTTTAAACGATTCTCCTCTACATAATCCTGTTTCAATAGCTACCCTGTCAGTCAGATCCATCTGACCGCTTCTCTTGTAATAAATCATATACACTCCTATCCGCAGATAGTAATTGATAACTGAATCGTAACAGACATCATTGCAATAGTAAACTAGACTTTTTTGGCGATTTTCAGTTGTCAAAGTACAGGTTTAGTTTTTCATTTAAAGAAAGGCAGTCATTAAGCACGATAAGCTTTTTGTACGCTGCTTCGGACATTTTGAGGTGTTCTGGCAAGGCGAACCACTTATATTCCAGCGAAAAAAGACTAAAGAGCTGCTTGCATTTTTGGTAGATCGTGAAGGGGCAACCTGTACCGCTTCCGAGATATCAGGCTCACTTTGGGAAGAAGGGATGGATTCTAATAAGGCAGGACAGAATGTGCGAAATCTTATCAGTGATTTAAGGAATACTCTCACTCGGATTGGTATGGAAAATGTGCTGATTCGTGACAGGCAGCAGGTTGCAATTCGCCGTGATATGATAGACTGCGACTACTACAAAATGCTGGCAGGTGATATGGCATGGGTAAATGCATATAAGGGAGAATACATGGTGGACTACAGCTGGGCAGAGCTTACCGCCGGAAAGCTTTATTTTAGAGATGGTAATAAATAGTAGTATTATATTTTTTTCTTTATTAAAAACTCACGAATTTTCGTGGGTTTTTTGTATAAAAATGATAAATATTGTTATTTTTTGTTACGTTTATGAACGGTATGTACCTTATACTATAATAGTTATTTTTGATTGGGTTAAAATGTCTATGATTACTAATTTATGTAGGAGGTGAACTTTATTTAGTATTCTTAAGGATTAAAAAAAAAGGAGGAGAAACATGGAAGTTAAAAGAACATGGAAACGTGCCATAGCGTTTATGCTGGCACTGGTTATGGCATTTTGCTTTATGCCAAGCGTTCCTGCTATGGCTATGCCGGCTGTTGTTTCATTGACTACAACGGATACCGGTTTTACCTATGGTAAAGCGGGAAGTGTATATTTTGCAACAAATCAATATGATAATAAGTCAGAATTTGTTCATTTTGCTATAGGTGATGAAGCTGCCGCAGCTAAAGGAATTACTGCCAGTTTAAAGAGTGTATCTATGGATAATGCTGAAATTGTTATTAATTTCACTAAAAATACACCGGCAGGTACATATAAGTTTTATTTGACACCGTACAGTGAATCGGTAAATGAAATATCTGATGATGATTATAATTATCAAGCTTTTATAGGAAGTTTCACGATAGCCAAAAGAGATGTAGAAGTGACTATTGCAGATACAGAAACACCTATTGTAAAGAGTTACGGTGATGAACTTTTGGGTGAGGATATAGACTATACTATAGAAGATGTATCAAGTGCTGAATCTGATTTGTCTGATGATGAATTAAAGGCAGCATTTAATTTAACTTTTAGTTCTGAAGGTTTTCCGGCAAATGCGGCAGTACGAGATCAAGAATATGATATTACTGCATCATATGATAGTGTAAGCTTTAATGTTGTGCAAGAATCAAATCTTTCGGCTTTGCCAAAGATTAAAGTTGTTAAACGTGCTTTGAATAGTGAAACTGATAGTGTATCTATTACTTCAAAAATTTATGATAAAGATACTGAATATTCAACTGACGATCTTGAAAAAAGTGTAGTTATTGGTGCTTTAACTGGAATAGATAATACATATATTTCTGCTAACTTTACATTAGCATTTGATACAGGTGTAACACCTAAAAATGCCGGTGACTACACTGTAACCTTAACTGCAAGAGAGAATACTAATTTTACCGGTTCGTTAACAGGTAAATTTACTATTACTCCTAAAGGATTGACTGAAGAAAATGTGACTTTAAGTGGTACACCTCTTACGTACAATGAAGGTGAGCAATCTCCTACCGTTACTGTAAATGATGGCACATCAACGTTGGTTGAAGGAACTGATTATGAAGTTACAGAGAATACTCAAACTGTTGTAGGTGAGTATACAGTTAAGGTAGAGGGTAAAAATAACTATACCGGAACAGTAACAAAGGGAACATGGAGTATCGAAAAGGCTGATTTGGAAGTTGGTGGTGTTACATTATATCGTCCAGATGGATGGGTTTATGGTGAAACCAGCAGCGAAAAGCCTCGTCTCGATGGATGGACTGAAAAAGATGGAACATCTGTACACTATTATTATCAGAAATTGAATGATGATAATCAAACATGGGGAGCTTATGAAGAATGGACTGATAGCACAAACACAGCAAGTTTTGCAGCAGGTACCTATAGAGTTTATGCTGTAATATCAGGTGATAATTATAATAAAAAGACTATAGGTCGTAGCGAAACTGAATATGATGCGCAAAACGATGAGACTTTCAAGGTTACTCCAAAACCTGTTGACTTGGTAATTGGCAATGCAGAAGGTTTGTATAAAATAACTCCTGATTTGGCCGAAGTATCAATAAACTATTATGAGTCTAGTGATGATGTTGATTATGATTATAGTGGTGATACTCCAATCGACGCAACTTTTGAAAATGTGAGTAGAGCTAATCTTACAGCAGACTCTGCAACAGGCGGTAATATTGGATTTGATACTACTGATGCTACTGCTCCTGAAGTAGTAGGTCAAGTTGATACGACCGGTAATTATAAGATAGAAAAAGTAGTTCCGGGTGAGTATAAAGTAAAGGCACATAGTTTGGAATCTGGCCATGCTGATGTTTTAATGCATGGTGGTAATGCCACATATGATGCTCAAGTACATAAACCTACTTTTACCGTTCAATTAATTAATTTGAATGCGGATCAGACTACTGAAACTTTAACACCGGATATAGATTATACTATTACTTATTATCAGGTTAAACAGGGTAAGACTGTTCCGGAAATATTAGATAGTACTGTTGATGTTGACTCGATTTTTGAAAAGGTAGAAAATCAAGAACCTAAAAATGCAGGAACTTACTATGTTAAGATTGCAGCAACTGACGAAGCAACTACAATTAAGGATGCTGTGTGGGATACATTTGATATCGCTAAGGGAACAATAACAGTAAAGTATCCATTGGTAACCAAAACATATGTTGCGGATGATACTGAAGTTGATTTGACAGGTGTAACTCCGGTAATTGTCGTTGACCCAGAAAATACTCAATTTGATTCGAGTTTTGTAGATATTAATACTGAAACTATAAAAGGTAAGGTCGCAGAAGCAGATAATTCAGCAGGTGTAAAACCTATAATATTCTATTATGAAGATGGAGATACAGCTGTTGAAATGGATGCTAATCGCAAGCTTAATGGTGCGTTTGACAAAGAAATAGTTGCAAATTATGATGTGGTATTTGCTGAAGCTGATTTAGAAGCTACAACTCCTGTCAATGCAGTTAAAATTACAACTGATACATTGGTTGTAGAAGCAAAAATTGCAGGTTGGGTATATGATAAAGGCTCAGATGAAACTACTCATAATAATATCCCTACTGTAACAGTATGGGCAAATAATAAGGATATTACCAAAGATGTTACAGTACAGTATGCATTGAAGAAAGAAGGAGAATACAATTTCTCAGAGTTTGGTGATTGGGCTACCGTAGCGAGAAATACTACTTTTGATGCAGGTTATTATTATTTAAAGGTTAAGATTCCGGCGGTTACGGGAAAGTATAATGAAATAGAAACAGATGAAATATCATTCAGAGTTTATCCACAGGCACTTATTGTTATTCCGGATGATGTAGAAAAAACTTATTTGGATAGAGAAATCTTTACATATAAGGTATATACGGCAGATAGGGATAATAATGGATCTGTAAATCCGGGATCTAAAGAATTAGTTGAGGATCCTTCGGTATACTTCAATTCAATTTCTGTAGGAAGAACCGAAAAGAGTGAGGATGTTGGCACACATTATATAGATAAGTGTATATACTCTTTAAAGGATAAAACAAACTATGAGGTATATGGTGTTGATAGATATACTAATAAGTTATCATATGAATTCTATGGTAAATTAATAATTAACAAGTTGAACCTTTCTAAGGCAAAGGAAGAAGGCAAACTTGTTTTAGTGGTTAATGATGCAGGTGCTTATCCGATTGTCGGTGAGGATACTGTTAAAGGATATCTTTACGACGGACGAGCCCATAAGCCGCAGATAACTAAGCAGGACGTGCAACAAAGCTGGAATAATTCAAGTAAGGTTAAAGTACAGCTTGCATATCAAACTATTGCAATTGATGGCACAGAAAGATTAGTTGTAGTTTCTGACAGTGATTTTGTAATTACTTATAATAATGATAAAGATGTTCAGGTTGAAAATCCTACAAATGTGGGAACATATTTTGTAACAGTAGGACCTTCAAACAGTACAGATAACGTTGAAGGTAAATGTAAATATTATGAATTCAGAGTACTTCCGGCTGTGTATTATGTAACATACGGAAATGCTGCTTCTCCTGTTACAAAAACCTACAATGCTACAACTGAGTTTACTTTACCTGCTATAACTAAAGTTGAACTGGGAAATGATGATTTATCACGTGAGCGTGAAGATATTACAACTACATATTCATTTACCGGTGCTCCTACAAAGGGTAAGACCAAAGCAGCCAATGCGGGAACTTATACTTTTGATAAATCACAAATATCAATTGATATGTCCGGTGTAAAGGTCGATGGTAAGACTCAGAAAGAAGCAAATAATAATTTCGCTATAGAGGTTGTTTCGATACCAAACGTAGTGATTAATCCAAAAACATTAACATTATCAGGCTCAGTCAGTCTTAAGGATAGACCTTATGATGCGACTTTGAAAATGGATGTTAATAATACTTTAAAACTTGTAGGCGTAGAGAGTGTTGATAATGGAAAGGTTAATATTAGTGGAGTTGCTAAGAGTGTAACACTTGCTGCAGCTCAAGGCGCTAATGTAGGAGATAAGACTTATACATTTAATCTTGCCTTAAGTGGAAGTGCAAAGAATAATTATAAACTTAAGACCACGAGCATAACAGCAAAGGGTAAGATAAATAAGAAAGACGTAACCGTAGCAAGTACGCTTGCACTTAAAGATAAGGCCTACGACGGAACTAAGACAATGACGGTGACAGGAGCTGTCACAGCATCAGGACTTATAGCAAGTGACGGAACTAAGCTTACGGGAGCGGAAGCAAAGAGTGTAACGGTAGCAAATGCAAATGCAGGAGATAAGACTTATACATTTAAGCTTGCTTTAAGTGGAAATGCAAAGGATAATTATAACCTTAAGACTACAAGCGTAACAGCAAAGGGTAAGATAAATAAGAAAGACGTAACCATAGCAAGTACGCTTGCACTTAAAGATAAGGTCTACGACGGAACTAAGACGATGGCAGTGACAGGAGCCGCAACAGCATCAGGACTTATAGCAAGTGACGGAACCAAGCTTACGGGAGCAGAAGCAAAGAGTGTAACGGTAGCAAATGCAAATGCAGGAGATAAGACTTATACATTTAATCTTTCACTTACCGGAAATGCGAAAGCTAATTATAACCTTAAGACTACAAGCGTAACAGCAAAGGGTAAGATAAATAAGAAAGACGTAACCGTAACAAGTACGCTTGCACTTAAAGATAAGACCTACGACGGAACTAAGACAATGGCAGTGACAGGAACTGCTACAGCATCAGGACTTATAGCAAGTGACGGAACCAAGCTTACGGGAGCAGAAGCAAAGAGTGTAACGGTAGCA
>JAFTFE010000014.1 GCA_017449765.1 Lachnospiraceae bacterium
GATGGAGGTTGTTATCGGTGCTTCCATGGCGGGTGCACGTTCCCTTTGCTCTATGAAGATGGTTGGAGTAAATGTTGCTGCCGATCCGTTATACTCATGTTCTTATATAGGAGTTAAGGGAGGAATTGTACTTGTTGCGGCGGATGACCCGGGCATATACAGCTCCCAGAATGAGCAGGATTCACGTATGGTTGCAAGGGCAGCTATGGTTCCTGTACTTGAGCCTTCTGACAGCGAGGAGGCAAGAGTATTTACAAAGCTTGCATTTGAGTATTCGGAAAAATATGATACACCGATTATGCTTAGAACAACTACCAGATTATCCCATTCACAGGGTATGGTAAATCTTGAAGATAGAGTTGAGCATGAGAGCACTCCTTACGAAAGAAATATGCGTAAGAATGTTATGATGCCTGCCTGCGCTATAGAAAGACATAAGTTTGTTGAAAAGCGTCTTAAGGATATGGCTGAAGATGCCAACACATTGCCTGTAAACAAGGTTGAATATAAGGATACCAAAATCGGAGTTATATCAAGCGGTATTCCGTATCAGTATGTTAAGGAAGTACTTCCGGATGCATCCGTTCTTAAGCTTGGACTTGTCAATCCGCTTCCTAAGAAGCTTATCGAAGAATTTGCTTCCAAGGTTGATACACTTTACATAGTCGAGGAGCTTGAGCCTGTTATAGAGGAGCAGGTTAAGTCCTGGGGTATCAAATGTATCGGTAAGGAGATATTTACTGTTCAGGGTGAGTACAGTGCCAATATGTTAAGAAAAGCAATCTTAGGTGAGGAGCTTGATATAAGCGAGCCTGCCGAGGCTCCGAACAGACCTCCTATTCTTTGTCCGGGATGTCCTCACAGAGCTACATTTTCAGTTCTTAAGAAGCTTAAGATTCATGCTGCCGGAGATATAGGCTGTTATACACTTGGTGCGGTTGCACCGTTAAATGTAATTGATACTACGGTTTGTATGGGAGCAAGTATTTCCATGCTTCACGGTATGGAGAAGGCAAAGGGCAGAGAGTTCATAAAGGACTGGGTTGCTGTTATCGGTGATTCAACCTTCCTTCATACAGGTGTCAATTCACTCATGAATATGGTTTATAATAAATCAACCGGAACAGTTATCATACTTGATAACTCAACAACCGGTATGACAGGTCATCAGGACCATGCTGCAACCGGTAAGACTCTTAAGGGTGAGACTACATATGCCATAGATATCTACAATCTCTGCAAGGCTATGGGAATTGAACATGTATATGAGGTCGATGCATTTGATCAGAAGAAGCTTGAGGAGATAGTCAAGACTGAGGTGGCAAGAGATGCAGTTTCGGTTATTATCGCCAAGTCACCTTGTGCACTTCTTAAGGAATACGTTCCAAAGGGTAAATGTGTAGTTGACGATGAAAAGTGCAGACGCTGCGGAGCCTGTCTTGTACCGGGCTGTCCTGCAATTACCAAAAAGGACGGACATATCGTAATAGATGAAACCATGTGTAACGGATGCGGACTCTGTCAGAGTAAATGTCCGTTTGAAGCGATATCTTTAGTAAAGGCGGGTGAGTAATATGGCTGAAAAGACAGTAAATGTAATGATAGTTGGCGTAGGCGGACAGGGTACACTTCTTGCAAGCCGTATACTCGGTAACCTTACAACAGCCAGCGGATATGATGTTAAAATCTCCGAGGTGCACGGTATGGCACAGAGAGGCGGAAGTGTTGTAACCTATGTAAGATACGGACATGACGTTGCGGAGCCTATAGTTGAGGAAGGACAGGCAGATGTTCTTATAGCCTTTGAGAGACTCGAGGCTTTAAGATATGCTCACTTCTTAAAGAAGGACGGTCACATAATCGTAAATGACCAGCGTATCGATCCTATGACGGTTGTTACAGGTGCATGTGAGTATCCTGAAAATATTATCGAGGAGCTTTCTAAAAAATATGATGTAACTTCTCTTGACGCTATGGCAGAGGCAGAAAAGCTTGGCAATACAAGAGTATTTAACACAATAATTCTCGGTGTGGTTGCAACCAAGATGGAATTTGATAAAGAGGTCTGGGTAGAAACTATTAAAAATGTAGTTCCGCCTAAGACGGTTGATATCAATGTTAAGGCGTTTGAGGTTGGATACAACCTATAAGAAAGATTTATGGACATAGGTACTGAATTATATATATGAGAAGATAAAATGTGAGTAAGTAAGGTATCTATAGAGCATAGTAAATAATAGGAGGATAGTAAGGTGCCGATTACAGAATACTTAGAGAGAAACGCAAGAGACTATGCCGATGAGGTATGTCTTGTTGAGATTAATCCTGATATACAGGAAAAGAGAAGAGTAACATGGAGAGATTATGAGCTTATCGAAGCCAATCCGTTCTGCCATTACAGACGCGAGATAACCTGGCATGTATTTAATGAGAAGGCAAACAGATTTGCAAATCTTCTTTTATCAAGAGGTATAAAGAAGGGAGATAAGGTTGGAATTCTTCTTATGAACTGCCTCGAGTGGCTTCCGATATATTTTGGAATTTTAAAAACTGGCGCACTTGCTGTACCACTTAATTTCAGATATGATTCAGAGGAGATAAAGTATTGTCTTAATCTTGCAGATGTAGACATTCTCGTATTCGGTCCGGAATTTATAGGTCGTATAGAAGAGATAGCTGATGAGATAGAGAAGAACAGATTGTTATTCTATGTAGGTGAGAACTGCCCTACCTTTGCAGAGGACTATACAACTCTTGCTGCCAACTGTTCAAGCAAGAGTCCTGATATAAAGCTTACCGATGATGACGATGCAGCAATATATTTTTCATCGGGTACAACAGGATTTCCGAAGGCTATACTTCATGCGCACCGCTCACTTATGCATTCGGCAGCGGTTGAGCAGAAGCATCATGGACAGACTCATGATGATGTGTTCTTATGCATACCTCCGCTTTATCATACCGGAGCTAAGATGCACTGGTTCGGAAGTCTTATCTCGGGAAGCAAGGCTGTTCTTCTTAAGGGTGTTACACCTAAGACAATATTTGAAACTGTTTCCAATGAGGGCTGTACGATAGTCTGGCTTTTGGTGCCTTGGGCACAGGATATACTTCTTGCTCTTGAGAAGGGTGAGCTTAAGCTTTCAGATTATAAGCTTGACCAGTGGAGACTTATGCACATAGGTGCACAGCCTGTACCACAGAGCTTGATTAAGAAATGGAAGGAAATCTTCCCACACCATGATTATGATACAAACTACGGTCTTAGTGAATCTATCGGACCGGGCTGCGTACATCTTGGAGTTGAAAATACCCATAAGGTGGGAGCAATCGGTGTTCCGGGCTACGGCTGGGAGGTTAAGATTGTAGATGATAAAAGAAATGAAGTTCCAAAGGGCGATGTAGGTGAGCTTGCAGTCAAGGGTCCGGGTGTCATGAAGTGTTATTACAAGGATGAGAAGGCAACTGCTGAGGTGCTTGACGATGAAGGTTGGCTTTACACCGGTGATATGGCTATGTATGACGAGGATGGATTTATCTTCCTCGTAGACAGAAAGAAGGATGTTATCATAAGCGGTGGAGAAAATATCTACCCTGTACAGATAGAGAACTTCTTAAGCAAGCACAATGATATAAAGGACGTTGCGGTTATCGGTATAGCAGATAAGAGACTCGGAGAAATCTCCGCAGCCATTATCGAGCTTAAGCCGGGAAGAAGCGTAACCGAGGATGAGATAAATGAGTTCTGTAAGGAGCTTCCGAGATATAAGCGTCCGAGAAAGATTATCTTTGCGGACATTCCTCGTAATCCAACCGGTAAGATAGAAAAGCCGAAGCTTAGACATATGTACAACAGCGAAAACCTTGTCGCTGAACAGAATAAAGCATAAAAGAACATAAGAACAGCCATCCTGACTCTCGCAAAGATTAAGATGGCTGTTCTTACAGTTTAATTAGTTGTCGCCAGAGTAGGTGATGCACGTCACTTCTCCGACTAGCTTGTTAAGTACATTCTAGAACATAGAAATCGGTTTGTCAATTCATAATATTTAATTCTCCTCAAGCCACTGCCGGTCGTATTCCGGATTTCCGGTTGGTATGCCAAGAGACTGTGTGGCATCAAGGTTCCACTGTGACTGTTTGGTTATAGCCACAGACTATAACAGCTTATATCTAAAAAGGAATTTACAATAATATATATATTTTGTACAATAGTGTTGCGTATAATGGATATACTGCGAATAGAATTAGAATAAGAGGATTAGAGGAAATATATATGTTAGAAGTTTCAAACCCTGATGTACGGGAAATATTATTAAAAGGAAATATCGGTCTGGAGAAGGAAAGTCTTAGGATTACCAAGGATGGTTTTTTTGCACAGACGCCGCATCCTTTTCCGAATAATGAAAATATAGTGAGAGATTTCTGTGAGAATCAGACGGAGATTAACACCTCGGTTACAAGCAATGCAAAAGAGGCCTTAGATGAGCTGGCAAAGCATACGAATTATATATTGGAGACTCTTCGTAATCTGCCGGAGCCCGAGTACCTGTGGCCATTCTCCAATCCGCCTTATATTCGCAGAGAATCGGATATACCTATTGCAAGATATTATGGTGAAGAAAAGGAAAAGGAAGATTATCGTGAGTACCTTTCCGAAAGATACGGAAGGTATAAGATGACCTTCTCGGGAATTCATTTTAATTATTCTTTTTCCGATGAACTGCTTCATGCTGACTATGAGGCAAAGAGAGATAATAATATTCTGTCAAAAAGCCGGAATGATGAGGATGGTTTTAAAAAATATAAAAATCAATTCTATGTATCATTAGCTGCGAAGGCACAGCTTTATAACTGGCTGGTAGTTGCGGTTACCGCAGCAAGTCCTTTGTTAGACAGCTCTTATGTGGAGAAGGGCATATTTGGCAAGGATGTATTCAATGGAATGGGCAGTACGAGATGTTCTGAACTCGGGTACTGGAATATGTTTACACCGCTCCTTGATTACTCTGATATCGAACATTATGTGGATAGTATTTTATCGTACATAGAATCAGGATTGATACATTCGTCCGCAGAGCTTTATTATCCTGTTCGTTTAAAGCCTGTTGGTAAATACAGTCTGAGAGGATTAAAAGAATCAGGTGTCGGACATATAGAACTTCGTATGATTGACCTTAATCCCCTTACTCCTTATGGAATAGATTTGCGGGATATATATTTCATACAACTATTTCTTATATATCTTGCATCAACTCCTGATATAAGTGTAGGAAGCCGTGAGCAGAGCTTTGCAATCCAAAATACTAAGAATGCAGCACATTATGATTTGAAGACTGTAAATATTATAATACCTGATAATAAGACTATGTGGGTGGCAGATGCCGCATGTGAATTTCTTTTGAGGATGAAGTCATTTTTTAATGAAATAGATATAGATAATTCTGAAGAAAATGGATTAAAGATTTCTGACGTAATTGACTATCAGATAGCAAAATTCGAAGATGCAGAAAATAGATATGCATGGAAAATACGTAAGCAGTTTGGTGATGGATTTGTGGAAAAGGGTCTTAAGCTGTGCCGGGAAAGAGAAGTATAGATGATTAACCGGCGTTTGTTAATTAGTATTTAAAAAATGCTTGTTTCGTTTGACATATTATCTCATATAAGTTAAAGTATTTAGTGTGAAAAAGCTGATATTTATATGACATTCAGATTTTTAATTCTAACATTTTAATAAGGAGATATGAAATGAGCGATAAATATGTAAGTCCACTGTCAGAAAGATATGCAAGTAAAGAAATGCAATATATCTTTTCGCCTGATATGAAATTCAGAACATGGAGAAAGCTTTGGATAGCGCTTGCAGAAACTGAGATGGAACTTGGACTCAAAGATTCAGACGGAAGTCCGAGGATCACACAGGAACAGATAGATGAGTTAAAGGCGCATGTAGAGGATATTAACTATGATGTTGCCAAAGCAAGAGAAAAGGAAGTACGTCATGATGTTATGAGTCATGTATATGCATATGGTGTACAGTGTCCAAAGGCTGCCGGAATAATCCATCTTGGTGCTACAAGCTGTTATGTCGGAGATAATACAGATATTATAGTTATGACGGAAGCATTAAGGCTTGTCAGGAAGAAGCTTATAAATGTTATAGATGAGCTCTCCAAATTTGCAGATACATACAAGGATTTACCTACTCTTGCATTTACACATTTTCAGCCTGCACAGCCAACGACAGTTGGTAAGAGAGCGACGCTTTGGATACAGGAATTATTGCTTGATCTAAGTGATATTGAATATATGATTAGTCAGCAGAAGCTGCTTGGCTCAAAGGGTACAACAGGTACACAGGCAAGCTTCCTTGAACTTTTTGACGGTGATCATGAAACTGTCAAGAAGATAGATGGCAAGATTGCTGAAAAGATGGGCTTTACTGCCTGCTATCCCGTATCGGGACAGACATATTCCCGTAAAGTTGATGCGAGAGTATTGAATGTATTGTCAGGCATAGCTATGAGTGCACACAAATTCTCAAATGATATCAGATTATTACAGCATCTTAAGGAGATTGAGGAGCCGTTTGAGAAAAATCAGATAGGTTCATCAGCTATGGCATATAAGAGAAATCCTATGAGAAGTGAGCGAATCGCATCACTTGCGAATTATGTAATGGCAGATGCACTTAATCCGTCAATAACTGCAGCTACTCAGTGGTTTGAGAGAACTCTTGATGATAGTGCGAATAAGAGAATATCTGTACCGGAGGCATTCCTTGCAGTAGACGGAATACTTGATTTGTACTTAAATGTAGTAGACGGACTTGTGGTATATGATAAGGTAATCTATCAGAGATTTATGAAAGAAATACCATTCATGGCTACTGAAAACATAATGATGGATGCTGTAAAACGTGGAGGAAATCGTCAGGAGTTGCATGAGAAGATTCGTACTTACTCAATGCAGGCAGGTGAACAGGTGAAGAAATACGGAAATGAGAATAATCTTGTTGACCTGATTGCTGCCGATGATGCTTTTGGAATGAGTAAGGAGGATATAGTTAAGATACTCGAGCCAAAGAATTTCGTAGGACGTGCTCCTGAGCAGACAGTTGAATTTCTTGCTGAGGTTGTAAAACCTATTCTTGATGCTAATAGAGATATCCTTGGTGTAAAGGCAGACATAACAGTATAATTACATAAAAAATACAAGGGAACATTTTTGTACTCATACATAGTTCCCTTGTATTTTTTACTTTAGATATTTATTTTGCTTTTCTGCCTTCTTTTATACCATAATTTACGTAATGCTCCAATAATTTATATTCGTCTTTTCCCAAAGCTTTTTGCAAATCAGGATAATTGGAATAATAATAATTAAAATCATATTCATCGGAGTAGTCTTTACCCATATATATAGTATTTTTAATCATTCTGTCTGCTATTCGACCTTCACCTTGTCCGACTTTTATAAAGTGTAAATAATAATTTTTTGAATTGTCGCCAAATGCACTTATTAAATCTCCGTAATTATTTTTATAATATAGTAAGTTAAAATCAGGGCTTGCCTGCTGTCCTTCATTCATTCCATGATTTATAAAATATTTTAAAACAGCTACATCATTTGCGCCTGCCATCTTAATTACTTCAGGATTTTGTTCAATATAATAATTGTAGTCATATACGGAACTGTAATCTACACCGTCCAGACTTGTAGAATAGCTTTCCAAATAAGTATATCCTACTGCACTTCTGTTTTCATTATAACCATATAAAGAATAGTGTGTGTAGTATTTTGCAAGGTCGTTTCCATATGCGTTATTTAAGTCTTCATAATTTTCTCTGTAGGTTTCGACATTAAATAATGGTGATGCCTGTCTGCCTTCCGCCATACCAAAGGTCTTGAAATGATCAACATACATAGTTTTATTATCGCCGTAAGCATTCTGCAAATCAGGATATGAATCCATATAATAATTTATATCAAATGCAGGACTTGCCTGTCTGCCTTCATTTAATCCGTATAACAGGAAATGATTCAACAGCGCATCACTGTCTGTACCATAAACTGATTTTAAATCCGGATATTTTTCTGCATAGTAGCTTGCATTAAATACAGCATTGAAGTAATCGGTAAGAACCTTTGTTACGGTATCGGTTCTTGTTCCGTATTTATCAATTCCTTTTACTTTAATTATTGTTCCTATACCAACTTGAAATGCTTCGGTATATTTGCTGCTCGAAAGGGTAGGCTCAGAGCCGTCGGTAGTGTAATAAAGAGGTATATTATCAGGTGATGAGAGTGTAATATTTACCTTTCCCGAAGCCGCCGGATTGATAGTAATGTACGGTTCCTGATATGCAGGAAGATTTGTTCCTGAATTTGGTGCGCTGTTATAAGTTGAACCGTTTTCAAGAGTAATGCCTCTTCTTCTGAAAAGTTCTGCAACCGTAACAAATTCGTATCCCTGTGATTGTAATGTTGAAATGGCTCTTAAAGCACCATTTATAGTAGTCGGATATAAATCATGACAAAGAACTATTGCGCCATCTGATGCTCCGCTTACTATACGGCTGTATACCGTATCACTGTTTCGGTCTGCCCAGTCACGGGTATCAACACTCCATAAAATCATAGGTGCATTTATACTCGATGATATTGTATCTGATCTTGCACCTCCGGGAATTCTTACACAATCGGTGTATTCGCCACCCATGGCTGTAAATAAATAAGACTCTACCAACTGTTCTTCATTTGCCATTTGTTCTCCCGAAAGACCGGAAAATGGAACATGGTGTGAATAAGTATGGTTTGCGAGCTGATGACCTTCATTTATCATACGTTCCAATAAGTCCATATGATTCTTGGTGCCATTTGCACCATTTACACCATTCATAAAGAAGGTTGCTTTTGCTCCTCTTTCTTTTAGTCCATCCAATAGCTGACCTGTATATGCAGACGGTCCGTCATCGAATGTAATTGCAATCAATTTGCTTACTGAAGCTTCTGTTTCCAATGTAGCCATATCGCTTGTTGCAACTATGGGAAAAATCGTTAGAAACATAATAACAGTCATAACAACAGCTGTGATTTTTCTCTTCATAATGTTTTCATCCCCTTTTTAAAATATAAAGTCAAAATATGTCATAACATGATCTATATTTGAACGTGGATATTATAGCACTTTCTGTATTATTTTACCATACGATATAATTAATTTAATAAATTATTAATGCATTGATATTATTTGTAAATGATGCAGAAAATCTGCATGTTATTATTTGAGTTGAAGATATGAAAAAAAAGTTGTAGAATTGTACCATAAAAAATCAACTTACAAACGTATAATATTATGAAAGGCGGTTTACAGATGACTGACATGGAATTTACGTCAGCCATTAATTTGCTTTTAAATGGAGATAAAAACGGACTAAGGCTAATATATGAAGCGTATATGAAACTTATATATGCGGTTATTTATAACACGGTTCAGAATAAGGAGGAAGCTGAGGATATCACTTCGGAATTTTTTATAAAGCTGGTAAGGATAGCCGGAAGCTTCAAAAAAGGAAGTCCGCATAAGACGTGGCTTGTAACCATAGCAAAGAATATGGCGATTGATTCAATAAGAAAAAATAAAAATACGGTGTCAGAGTATGATGAGCCTCATACGGGCGGGATAGAAGATGAGGCGGTACTGTCACAGGATATGAAACAGGCTATGAAGACTCTTAAGCCTGAGGAAAAGGAAATTGTAGATATGAAGCTGTTGGGGCAGCTTAAATTCAAGGATATAGCCAAGATAACAGGAAAACCGATTGGAACGGTAACATGGCTGTATAACGAAGGAATAAAAAAGCTGAGGAGGGGTCTTTCTAATTATGAGCAGGAAGATAGTTGATTTAACTGAATATAAAGATAATCAGGAAGATATCGAAATGATGGCAGAGGATATTCCTGATGAAGTTCTTGAAGCATATATTAAAGAAGTTGAAAATTCTACTCCTGATCTGTGGTCTAAGATAGAGATTGGATATGAGAAGGAGTTAATGTCCATAGATAATGAGAGAAAGTTAAGAAAGAAGAAGACCATAGGAATTATAGCAGCGGCGGCTTTGATTACTCTTATTGCTGTTCCTGTTGCGATACTAAGCAATTTTAATTCAAAAGAAAATAAAAGTGACAGTAGTATAATTTCAACAGTATCAGATAAAGATGATGCGGTATATTATGATTATGCGGCAGATGAAATGCCTGAATTTGCTGACAGTGATGATTATGAAAGGTTTGATGAAAGTGCAGCTGAGGAAACAGACAGTGAAAATGAAGCCGGACTAAATCAGAATTCTATTGCTGCTGATGCTTCGGGGCAATCCCAAGATAATGACTATGTGAACGGTGCGGAATATAGTTCTGATGATGAATTATCTGTTGATGAAAAAGCTGTAGATGAAGGATTATTTGCCGAAGAGATTGAGGTTAACGGTGTAGTCTATGAGATGTCAGATGCCGGACTTACAGAAGAGATTCCGGATGGATATATTAATGAAATTCAGTTAGACAATACGTATTGCGATTATCCGGATGATACATTATATATTTATCAGACTCAGGATAATGACGCATTCATATATGTGGCATATTATGATAAGTACAAATTATATATTAAGAAGACTGAAAATATACTTAAAAAATAATGGCTTATATAATTACTTAAAAAATTTTTAAAAAATTTTCCATAAAAAATAATTTCCCTCACGTATATATATCAGATACATGAAAAAGAGGTATCGGATAACCGGTTAAAATGAATTAAAAATCAGGAGGGAAAAATATGAGAAAAGGATATTTAGGAAAAAAGATAATTTCAATGTCGCTTGCAGGGATGATGATGCTTAGCCTGTGTGCCTGCGGAAGTGATAAGAGTGATACGACATCTGTTTCAGAGTGGATTTCTACGGAAAATATAAAGAACACTAAGAATGATACAACTTTGGATTACACGGTTCAGGATTACCCGGAAGCCGAAGATGATTTTATTATGTACGATATGGCAGAAGAAAGTGGCGCAACTTATGATATGGCAATTAACGGTGTTGCAGCCGATGTGTATTATGAAGATGATGATTACTACTTTGGGGATGAGGAATTTAACACGAATGAATATAATGATTTAGAGGAAAATCCTTGGCTGTCGGTTAAACTATCGCCGCTTTCAACTTTTGCGGCTGATGTGGACACTGCTTCATATTCCCAGATCAGAACTAATATAACCAATGGTTACGATATTGATCCGGGTATGGTAAGAATTGAGGAAATGATTAATTACTTCCATTATGATTATGAGACTCCTACAGGTAACGACAAGTTCGCAGTTCATATGGAATACGCTGATTGCCCTTGGAATGAGGATACACAACTCGCACTTGTTTCGCTCAACACTGAGAAGATAGATTTTTCTGAAGCACCGGAATCCAATATAGTATTCCTTATAGATACATCGGGTTCTATGTTCGATGACAACAAGCTTCCTCTTGTACAGCAGTCAATGTGCATGCTGGCAGAGAATTTAACAGCTAAGGACAGAGTTTCGATTGTGACTTATGCAGGCGGTGATGAGGTTGTACTTGAAGGCGCAAAGGGCTCAGATTATTATGGGATTAGTTCTGCGATAGAAGGGCTTGAGGCTTGGGGCTCAACTAATGGTGCAGCCGGTATAGAGACAGCATATCAGATTGCAGAAAAGTATTTTATCAAGGGTGGAAATAACAGAGTAATACTTGCCACTGACGGAGACTTAAACGTGGGTGTTACAAGTGAGAGTGCACTTGAGCAGCTTATAACCGAAAAGAAAGAATCAGGAGTTTTCCTTAGCGTAATTGGAGTAGGTTACGGCAATTACAAGGATAATAAACTTGAGACATTAGCTGACAAGGGCAACGGAAACTATGCGTATATTGATTCGATTTATGAGGCAAAGAAAGCATTGGTTGATGATCTGGGTGCAAATATGGTAACTGTAGCAAAGGACGTAAAGCTTCAGGTAGAGTTTAATCCGGCACTTGTTAAGGGCTACAGACTTATAGGATATGAGAACAGGACAATGGCAGCAGAGGACTTCAATGACGATACCAAGGATGGCGGCGAGATGGGAGCAGGACACAGCGTAACGGCAATCTATGAGATAATTCCGGTTGACTCTAAGATGGAAGTATCATCGACAGATTTAAAATACAGTGACGGAGCAGACAATGAGATATACAAAGAAGGTGCATACAATGATGAACTCTTTACATTAAGAGTAAGATATAAGGAGCCTGATGAGGATGACAGCAAGCTTATGGATTTTGTATGCAAGACCGACAGTTATTCAGAGGACGGAAGCGATAACTTAAGATGGGCAGCGTCTGTTGCAGCATTCGGAATGTATCTTAAGGACAGCGAATATATGGGAGATACAAACAAAAAACTTATACTTACACTTGCTGAGTCGGTTAAGGATTCAAAAAAGGATGAATATAAGCAGGAGTATATAGACCTTGTAAATGAGTATTTTGAAGAACTTGACTAAGAATGATAAGAAGTGCCGCGGTATCCGCGGCATTTTTGCGTGATTTTATATTTTTTAAAAATAAATCGACCAAATTTCTTTTTTTCGTATCTAATATATAGGTGGATAATTTTGAATGTTTTATTTTTCAAAAGAAAAGAGGAACAGGCAGATGAAAAACCTGGTAAAACAGGCAAAGCTTGGAAATAAAGAGGCATTTTCAGAGCTGATACAACTAAATAAGGTAAATATGTATAAAGTGGCGAGGGCAGTCTTAGACAATGACGAGGATGTCAGCGATGCTATACAGGACACTGTACTTATATGCTGGGAAAAGCTGGATACACTTAATAATAATCAATATTTTAAGACTTGGATGACAAGGATTCTAATAAATTGCTGTTATAAGATTATCAATAAGAATAACAGGGAATTATCACATTCTTTTACAGAGGAATTAGTGGTTAATGATTCGTCTATTGAAACTGTAGAGTGGAAGAACAGTCTTGAATACCTTGAGGAAAAATACAGGATTATGATAATCCTCTACTATGTTCAAGGATATAAGGTTAGAGAGATTGCAGAGATTTTGGATATAAAGGAAACTACCGTAAAGGACAGACTAAAGAAGGCGAGGGAGCAGTATAGAATAAAAATATTAGGAGAGAGGGGAGGAAGAGAAAATGAGCTTTGAGACTTTTATTGAAGAGATAAAATCCGACAATGAAGTGCCGGAAGTAGTGGATTTTAAGATTGAAGAAGCCTTGGATAGTATCTCAAAAAAAAAGCCGATACAAAATAGATTTCTTAGAACCGCATTTAAACGTTATGCTATCGCATTTGCCGTGGCTTTCATCTGTTTAGCTGCTGTTTCCGTATCCGCACAGTCATATATATATTGGCCCGGAGTTATAGAGGATAGATTTTCATTGGATTTTATTGATAAAGGCATATTGGAAAATGGCGGATTTACCATGAATCAGAGGATTGTAGGTGACGAGCCGGATATATTATATGCGGAAAGTGATGGTGTAACCATATCTGTGACGCAAACTGTGGCAGATGGTAATAATGTATTTATAGGCTTATATATAACCGGACTCGAGGAATATTCCGACAAGGAGCTTTTTCTTGATTTTGATGTTTTGATTGATGGAGAAGAACCTGAAGGGCAGGAATTACATTCCTTTTTATATGACGAAGAAAAAAGATGTGGGGAAACCTATATAGAGATAGATCCGTATTCTGATGATTTAAGTGACATCGAAGGCAGGGAAATTGTCTTAGATATTAAAACTATTCGCTTATTCGAAGGTTTTGAAGACAATCTGTTGCAATTGGATAATTGTGAGATTATTGCAAAGGGAGTATGGCATTTTGAATGGACATTAAGCTGCGGAGATTTAAATAAGGAATGGACGCTATCCAAAAAAATAGGTGATACCGGGATGGTCATGACTTATGTAAGAGCCACGCCGATTGGACTATATATCGAATTCAAATCCGAGTCGGATTCAATAGATTACAGTGAGGATTTTTTCTTGGAGCATTATCTGTATGGTATCAGGCTTTCGGATGGAAGCTGTATATATAATGCCTTGGCATCCGGAACATTTAACTGGGTATTCGATAGTGACTATGATTATTATATAGATTTTAACTTGTCAAAGGTTATAAATCCCGAGGAAATCAGCGCATTGCTTTTTATAAAGGAAGCACCGTTTGATAATGATAATCCTTCGGAGGAGGATTTTTATGTTATTGAACTTAATTGATACATTTTCACTCGGAAGAATCTGATAGTATTATAGCGCTTCTTGATGTAGTTTTGTGATACGGACACATAAGGGTTGATTTATGAAAAAAAATGAAAAAAAGCATTTGCCGCATTTCATAAAAGGATTAATTATAGCTGTTTGTCTTATTGCTTTTGGCATATTCTTTTATGTAGCACAGTGCGATTTTATATTTTGCAAAATAAAGATAAATGCCAATGGGCATAATATTGAAATTGGAGAGATGAAAAATTGGTCGGGTTTTAATTCGGAATCTCTGCACAGTGCGGCAAAGATAAAGGATAGCAAGGACAGTACCGATAAAACCATTTTCTTGCTCAGTAGAGGTGCATTTAATCCGAATTGGTATGTGTATTATATTGAATTAAAAGTCGGTGACAGAGATTTTATTATTGCTTATGTCGTTGATAAATATGAAAAGTACAGAGCGTATAGAATAAATGACGAAGTTAATATTGAATTTAAAGATGATATTATAATTTTCAGCTCAAATACAGGTAACAGGGTTTATAAGGTTTCTGCACAATGTGACAAGATGGTTCAGCTGGAATTTTGGTATGATAAAGAATTTGGTGATGCTGTAATTGAGGTTGATGAGAACGGTAATTTCCACAAAGTTCGTAAAGAAAATGATTATACCTATGAAAGGACTGAAAGTGTAAGCTTATCAAATGAGGATGATATAAAGGATGAAGATATCGTTAAGCTTGAGATACCGTATTGGATAGTTTGGAGAGGCAGTGAAAGTGAAACTGGGAAATATATAGAGGCACTTAAGGAAGATGCCGATAATACTGATATTGCGAATTCTCTTACAGTGAATGATGATAACAGCTTAACCTATTATGTAACAGGAAGACAGATTGATTTGATGAGAGATAAAATAGGTGATGATATCTCAAAATCAATAAAGAATCATAAGAATATAGATGTTTATATAAGTCCCGGATACTCGAAATTATATTTTTATGTAGATAAATATGTTGATTATCAGGATTTTATGGATTATAAAAAAACGCTTGAGGATAAAATGCTTTTAGCACAGATTTACTTGGGCGAAGAGCCGAATTTGGTCAGTGTTTTTTCTAATGTGACAGATAAAGAAACAGGCAAATCCTTGTTTAGTAATTTTTATTATTATAATTTAGAAAGATGGGAAAAAAATCCGTCACAAGAGGAATGGAACGAGAAGCTGGGAAAATAACATGACAGCTTAAAATAAAAACAAAGGAGAAAAACATGGATAAAAGAGGTAAAAGTGAGTACACTATGAGGTTTTCATGCCCATGGCAGCAGGTGGATAATATAATTATAAATTGGCTTAATGCTAATAAGTTTTCATTTGTGGAAAAAAAGGATAAGAAATATTTTGTCAAAGGTAATATACTGGTAAGGAGATTTTTCTTTGAATATTCTTATTTTAACAATAATGGTAATAATGTAGTAAAAATAACTACATATTGTGACTCGGGAAACGGACAATGGCCTATTGAAAATGAAAAGCTGCTTAATACAGCGGCAGGTGCCAAATATATGGCAAGTGTCAGAGATTTATTGGGAGCGATATATAATATGTCCGCACAATATGAGCAACAGCCTTCTATGCAGACTGATTATCATAAATTAGCAAGTAAGTATGATGTATATTGGCAGGCGGAAGTAGATAAAAAATTGGGCAACCATGCATTATATGGCATGCTTATCGGTATAGTCGGACTTATATTAATTGCTTTTGGTTTAGTGTTCGGACTGCTGATTCTTCTTTTTGGATTGACTTTTTGCTTCGACGGACTGCATTCAAAAAGAAAATACATGTCATATATAGGTTTTGTAACTATTGGCATATCTTTAGTTGTATGGGTTATATCGGTTATCAATATGTTCTCGTAGGCGGTTGTTCTTAATGTTCTGAGCTATTTCAAGACGGATACGGGCGATAGCGCAGATACTTGAGATAGAAAGTGAAATATATGATGACAGCCTTGCTAAGATGTATGCCCAAAGACGGTCGGCATTAAAGTTTTTTATACCTGTAGCTTTGCTGGTTATATTTATACCGATTGATATTTACAGGAAGAGAAAGGCAAAGAAGAATGAGGAGAGCTAAGAAAAGGGCAGCAGGAATGATTCTTAAGATTAAGGATGTAAGCTTTACATCGCGATCAGGTAATAGCCATTCGGTAAAAACCAAGACAGAGGATAATATTCTTAGAATATCCAACTTCGGTGCAGATAATTACGATCTTTGAAGAAATGCAAAAAATAGTGTATAAAAATCTTGAAGAAATGCATAATATTGCTTATAATAACTTTGAAGAAATGACAAATATTTATTAAAGCTATTGGAGGAATTTATGTTTTTTAAGAGAAAAATATATGATGAATTAAAAATATGGAAAGAAAAATATGCAGATAAATATGCGGTTTTGCTTGAGGGGGCAAGACGAGTCGGCAAGTCGACTATTGCAGAACAGTTTGCTAAAAATGAGTATAGGTCATATATTTTGATTGATTTTTCTAAAACATCAAAGGATATAAAAGATTGTTTTGATGACATATACAATACCGATTTGTTTTTTTTGAGATTGCAGGCTTTTACAGGTATAGATTTGTATAAAAATGAATCTGTTATTATTTTTGATGAGGTACAATTATTCCCAAAAGCAAGACAGGCGATAAAGCATTTGGTTGCAGATGGAAGATATCATTTTATTGAAACGGGTTCGTTAATATCAATCAAAAAGAATGTCCAAGATATTTTGATTCCATCCGAAGAAATGAAAATTCAAGTACATCCTATGGATTATGAAGAATTTTGCGATGCGGTAGGGAACAGCTATTTAGCACTCCAAGCCTTATATAAGACAAATAAAAGCGTTGGGCAGGGTTTAAATAAGAAGCTTATGAGAGACATAAGAATTTATATGGCAGTAGGTGGAATGCCGCAGGCTGTTGAAGCATATGTTAATGGAGATAATTTCTCCATGATTGACCAGATTAAACGTCAGATTATTAATTTGTATGAGGATGATTTTAAAAAGCTTGACGCATCAGGAAGATTGTCAGCTATATATCATTCGATACCTGCGCAATTAGCTAAAGGTGTAAAGAAATTTCGGGTTTCTTCAGCACTTGGTAAAAGAAAATCTACAAATGACGAGAAAATGCTTTATGATTTGATTGAATCCAAAACTATATTACCATCATACAATTCAACAGATCCAAGAGTAAGCTTATCTCAGACTAAGGATTTTAACAGCTATAAATTATATATTGCAGATACAGGTTTGTTCGTGACTTTAATGTTCATTGACAGACCAGTTGCAGAGAATGAAATATATGCAAAACTTTTATCTGATAAGCTCCCTGCAAATTTGGGTTATTTGTATGAAAACCTTGTGGCACAAATGATAACTGCGACAGGCAGAGAGCTTTTTTATCATACATGGGAAAAGAAGGATAGCACACATTACTATGAAATTGATTTTTTGATTTCATGTGGTGAAAAAATAGCTGCAATAGAGGTTAAGTCATCAGGAATAGGAAAACACGAGTCCATATCCGTTTTTAGAAAACGGTATTCAAAAGATGTAAAAGAATGTTATATTATCTCTCAAAAGGATATTGATAAGATAGATAATATACAATATGTGCCGGTTTATATGACAGCATTCATAGAAAATATAAATATTAAATGATAGGAATAGAGGATATTCAGGAGTTTAAATAATTATATTTGCCAATGAATAGATTCTAATGATGTACAGAGGTGTATAAATGGAAGACGCTGAAGAAATATAAAAATGTGTATAATTATCTTGAAGAAATGTTTATACAGGTATATTTTATAGTATATAATGATTTGACACTATAAAAGTATAAGGAGATATGAGATGGATAATAATTTTAATTGGAACAATCAAGACAATAATCAGCAGATATATGGACAGCAGCAAGGGTATAATCAGCAGACTGTGTACCAGCAGAATATTCTTACCCGTAAGGAGTTTTTAAATCTGCCTCAGATGCAGAGTATAAAGTCTTCAATATCATCAACTGTTGTAATGATATATGTATGTGTTGCGCTTAATATAGTATTAATTATAGCAGGACTTTCTTCCTTGGTAGCTTTATTTGATGTAGCAATTATGCTTGTTTCAGCTATAGGTATACAACGTACTTACAGCAATTTATTTGGTATCATTATGCTTGTATATAGTATTATTAATGTGCTGGTGTTTTTGGTTGTTGCAGGACGATTGGGTGGATATTTGATTTTGGCAGCAGGAATTCTTGGATTTGTTTCCACGTCAAAGTTTAACAAGGCCTATAACGAATACATTAGCAGTGGGAAAATACCTAACTATTACATTAAGTAAGAAACAGTAAACTTATATGAATAATATTCATAATAACAACAATAATATACCTAAAGTGCAATATTGAGGTACCTTACAAGCCTTATACTTACTTTACTTACATATTTTTAATTTGTATAATTTTTATTATCTTTAAAATATGTGAGTGGAGAAAAGATGGCTAACAAGGTTGATCCTTCAAAGAAGAAACAAATTGCATACAGAGTTCAGAACTACAGAATGAATAATTCGCTTCTGCAAAAGGAAGTAGCATCAAGCTTGGATATGTCTTTGTCAGGATTAAAGAAGATTGAGACAGGTCAGACAAATGTTACTGTACCATATCTTATGAAGATGCATGAGGAATATGGAATGTCTGCTGATTATGCGCTGTTTGGAGAGACTAAGGGTGTAGATGACATTCTGGATTCGGTAAGTTGTCTGGATTATAAGGACAAGCTGCTGTTGTTCGTCAGATTGTTTGCGTATATGTCAGAGATAAATGACGATGCTACGAAGTCTTTAACAAAGGAAGAACTAATTAAATTGATAGAGAATGCTCTTAAATAACATAGTTATTAAAAACTATGTAGTCATGCATAAGCCATGAAAATCTCTTTTTTTAAATAAAATAAATTCTAAAACTATTTATAGATAATATTAAGAAAGCGGATGCTTTCTTTTTTTTGTCAAAATTCATTTCGCCACATCTTTTTTGCAATTCACCACAAATTTCCAAAATAAAAATTTAACAATGATATATTAGCATAAACAAAAACACAGGAATTATCAGGACAAATAATGAGTGCAGTATAAACGATAAAAGAGGAGAAACGGATATGCTAAGAAAAAAGAAAATGAAAAGCTGTATAGGATTACTGCTTGCAACGGTTATGGCATTTGGTTTGTGTGGCTGCGGAATCATTAAAAAGGAAGTAAAAGATGAAGCCACAGTAAACGATGCGGGCGGTACTGAAAATGACTTAAAGGACAGTGAGAAAAAGGCATCCGAGGAGATTAGACCGCAGGATGATTTTTATGGCTATGTGAATAAGGACACTTTGATTAATCTTGACCTTCATTATGGAGAGGCTTACGGTGGGCCGGCAGCGGACATTATGAATGATGTTAATGCAGAGATAATAAGTCTTATCAGTGACATAGCAACTTCAAATAAAAGCTATGAGCCGGGTACCAATGAACAGCTCGTTAAGGATGCATATATCCAGTATCTCAATCAGGAGGATATAGGTAGTCTTGGTGCAGAGCATTTTAATGAGAGACTTAAGGAGATAAATGAGGCAAAAGATACAGACGAGCTTCTTAATATAATCGGTGAGATTGCAAAAGAGGAAGGACAGATTCTTTATTTTGATATCATGATTGAGAGAAACTTCTTCGAATCAGAAAAAAACGCCCTTTATATAGATCAAAAGGATTCGATTTTCAACATAGCTCTAAAGGATATATATGAGAGTGATGAGGAAAGACAGATGCTTCGTTCATATGTGCTTGATGCGCTTTTGGCTTGCGGAGAGGAGCTTGATGAGGCAGGAAGGAAAGCTGATGATTTTGTGTATTTTGCGATTGATGTGGCAGGTAAGACAGATTATCAGATTATGGATGCAGAAAATCCTTATGCTTCATTTACATTTTATGAAGAGGATGCTTTTGATGAGATACTGAAAAATGTCGGTTCGGATAATTTTGAAAAAACCATGGGCATTAAAGATAATACGTACGGAGGCTGGTATGTAAGAGATAAGGAACAGCTTGCCATGCTTGCCGATTCATTTAACAATGATAATCTTGAATGTCTCAAGACCTATCTTATCTGTGATCTGATGAACAGATACAATTATTTTTTGACGGACGAGTATGAGTTTTTAAAGCTTTATGGAATATGCGGATGGAGAAGAATTACTGTCTGATATAAAAAAGGGTGTAAGACCGGAGGCTCTCTTTCTTGATATCGAGATGCCTGTGCTTGACGGAATGAGTACTGCGGTAAAATTGCGTGAGCTTGATATCGATATACCTGTTATATTTCTTACCAGTCATACGGAGATGGCCATGGACGGTTATGAGGTATCTGCTTTTAGATTCCTTGGCAAGCCGGTGGATGAGGATAAGTTAAATAAAACCCTTTTGGATTTGAAGGAAAAACTCGTCGGAGGAAAACATATCGTAATCAGATATGAAGGTGAGGATGTGGTTATTTCGGTGGATGATATAGTATATATAGAGGCACAAAATAATTCCATAAGAATTGTACTTTCAAAAAGAGAATATATCATTCGCGGCAAGCTTGCCGACATGGAAAAAAAGCTTTCCCTGATAACAGATTCCTTTTACAGAATACACAGAGGCTATGTAGTAAATTTAAGACATGTAAAAAAGCATCACGGTAATGAGGTTATTGTTTCAAAGGATATCTCTTTACCACTTAGCAGAAGCAGTATGGCTGATTTTAAGATAAAACTTTTGGAATATGTAAGAAACAGTGCGAGATAGGATTAGAAAAATGTTGCAGATAATTTATGATTTGGTTTATTGCCTTATCGAAGGAACATCATATACACTTTCAGCCTGGCTGCTTATAACAGGCTTCTTTGGTTATCCGTTAAAAAAAGTATCACACAGAAAAAATATGCTGATTACGGTTATTAGTATATATGCGATACTAAGTACAGTGCTTTGGGTTGTGACGGATAAGCAGCCTTTTGAAACAACGATAAGCGGAGTACTGGTTTTGTTCTTACTTATTTATTTTATCACGCAGCTTTTATGTAAAAAGCTAAAGGCTTTTTTTATTACGATTACTGCCTTTGAAGTTATAACTATTCTTTTAAGTATTTTAGATTCATTTGATACTATGATTGAGGAAAGCATAAATGCTCCGGAATATATGACAAAGGTTACGATGATATTATTGACCTTGTTTTTAATTCTTATAGTATGGAGTTTATCTTTTCTTTCGAGCAAAAGAAGAAAAGGACCGATGGCTTTTTCTCTGGTTGTGGCAGTTTTTCTGGTGTTTCTTTTGATAGATAATATTATCTTTTCGGTTCTTAAGATAGACAGATATTCCGATACGGAACCCTTGATTTCCCTTAGGTTTGTATATAGCGGGGATATGGGCGGCAGGACATACAGTATTATTATGCTTGCCATAACTGTAATCATTTTGCTTATCTCTATACTGCTTATCATAAAGGAATCTGAATCGATGTATTTTCGTGACAAAAATACCGTAAATGAGTACTATATCGAAGCCCAGAAGGAACACTATGAGGGACTTATAGCTTCCAATCGTGAGATAAGAAAAATAAGACATGATTTGAAAAATCATACCTACTGTCTGCAGGAGTTATATAAAAAAGAACGTTTTGATGAACTGGGAAAATATATCGAGGACATGGCGAAGCTGGTTGAGCAGGCAGACACAAGTGTGCATGCGGGTGACGAGATAGCGGATGCGATATGTTCGGAAAAGAAGAATAAGGCATCAGAAAAGGATATAACACTTACGGTTGACGGCAAGCTTTCGGGCGTTAAGCTTTCGGCACTTGATACCTGTACCATCCTCGCCAACATACTTGATAATGCAATAGAGGCAGTGGAAAAGCTTGATGAAGATAAAAAACATATTGAACTGACATTTAAAAGAAATGAAAACTATATGATAATCACTGAGACAAATCCGACGCTCCACGAACCGGACATAAGAGACAATAATATTATCACAACCAAAAAGGACAGGTCAAATCACGGTTTCGGATTGATTAATATAAGAGAGTCTGTGGAAAAATACGGTGGTGAATGCTTTCTGTCGGCTCATATGGATGAGAAACTTGAAGTATATATTTTTAAGATGGAGATAATTCTTCCTGTAAACGCATAAAAAAGATGTACACTGTAGAAGGTACATCTTTTTGCTGATATGTATATGAGTAAGTTATGATAATTATTTAATTAATTTTTCCCACTCATCAAGTATTTCATTACAGGTGTCAAAATCCAAATCCTCACATGCGGTTTTGAGATTGGCAGCATATTCTGCCTGTTCGTCTGCCAGTTGATATTCTGATATAGTATCACATATGCTTTCCATCTCATCGGAATCAAGACTGTCAATAGCTTCTCTGAGCTGTTCAAACAGTCTCTTTAATTCATCATAATCAACAGTCTTTTTTTCAACATTTTCGGTGCTCTTATCTTCTTCAAAAAAAGGAGCAATAATTGTATCATATTCAAGATATTTTTTGAGGACTGCGTCATTATTGGCACGTATGTATTCTATATCATTTTCTTTGCCTGCTTTTTCCAATTTGGCAGCCATATTGGATAACTCTATCGCACCTATCTGTCTTGAGGAACTCTTCAATGCATGAACTTCAATAGTATATAAATTCCAGTCTTCTGTATCGAAGTGTTCCTGTATGGATTTGGCTTTTGACGGAATCATTCGATGATATTCCTTTAAGACATTCCAATATATCTTCTCATTTCCGAGCATACGTATTGCTTCTGCTATCTCTAAATCACCTATAACAATTTCTTTTGAAGCTTCTTTGTCGGTTGATTTTCCTGCGGTATCTTCATCGGACAGCTTTTGGATTTTCTCCGGTGGAAGCCATTTTTTAACAGTTTTTATTAGAGTACGTACTTCGATTGGTTTTGCAATAAAGTCATTCATGCCTGCTTCAAGGAACATATCTTTTGCATTGCCGACAGCATTTGCGGTTAGAGCAATAATTGGAATATCATTGTATTCAGGAAAATTATTCCTGATTTCCTGTGTAGTCATTATTCCGTCCATCTCCGGCATCATATGATCCATAAAAATAAGGTCGAATTTGGATTCTTGAATACGCTTTATGGCTTCCATACCGCTTGTTGCTGATATTGTATTTAGTTTAAGCGGTTCTAATAACCCTTCTGCAACAGTGAGGTTGACGATATTATCATCAACTATCAAAACATTTGCATCCGGAGCAATAAAATCTGAGTCGTCCTCATGCTTTGAAATATGTGTAAAAACAACCTTTTCTTTGTTAAAAATCATGGATAAATTCATTGAAGATAAAGGCTTTTTTACTATCATAAGATTTGGAAGGTTAATCTTGGCGTCCTGAACAAAATCTGATATGAGGGCAGCGTGAATTTCCGGATGATTTTCTATAAAATCCTTTCTTTCATCTGTCAGCATATCATGGTCTAAGAAAAGGAAAAATTCCTTATCCGGAAATAGTCTGGATAATGACTTATAGCTTTGAGATATGTCAGCATCTTTGCTGAGTTTATATGCTTGTATTCCAAGTCTTTCCGTATCATAAGCAAAGAAATTCGCCATACGATCATTCTTAAATATGCTGATGGCACATTTTTTATCGTTATCTATTACATTCATTGCGGGTGTAAAATCTGCTATATCCTGAGGAATGCTGAAAGAGAATATTGAGCCTTTTCCGTATTCACTTTCTACGTTGAGCGTACCGTTCATCAGGTTGATAAGTCTTTGTGTGATGGCAAGGCCAAGACCGGTACCTTCTACGTTTCGGTTGCGCGTACTGTCAACCTGTGAGAAGGATTCAAATATTGCATGAAGGTTTTCCTCTTTAATTCCTATACCTGTATCAATTACTGATACTGTCAGTTCTCCTTTTGTATTGGTAAAACGTTCAAAATCAACTACAATCCGAATTTCACCTGAATGTGTGAACTTGGCGGCGTTATTTGCCAGATTAATAAGTATTTGTCGAATACGTATGTTATCTCCGTATAAAAGTACGGGTAGATCAGGGGTAATGTCAAGGAATAGCTCAACATCTTTGTCCACCAGTCTTGTCTGTATAATATTTATAACATCATTAAATAATGACATAGAATCGTATTCAATAGGCTGAATGTCAAGCTTGCCGGATTCTATCTTTGAGAAGTCCAGTATGTCATTAATAATAGTAAGCAAAGCTCGACCTGAAGATTTTATCTGGTTGATGTAATCACGTGCGTTGTCAGAAAGCTCCTCACGCAGTGCCATCTCGGACATACCGATTATCGCATTCATTGGTGTACGAATTTCATGACTCATATTTGCAAGAAAGTCAGTCTTCATCTTAGCTGCATGTTCAATTTCGGCGTTAGCTATGAGGGCTTGGTGCTTACCCATAGCCATATCTGATAGTACAGAGGCGATAGTAAATAAGAAATCTGTAGCGTTATCTATCTTTTCTTTTGGAATAATCTGAACCTTCTCAATGGCTGCCCAATATTCATCAAAATCAACACCGATTTCCTCTGCAACTTTTCTTATTTTTTCCGGATCGGGTTTTTCTGTCAAGACCTGTCCGCCGATAAAACTTCCTACCATTTTTCCATCGGCTATGATTGGCGCTGCAAAATCTATCAAGCCTGAATGACAGAAATACGAGGTTGGATGTCCACTCTCCTGTGTCATAACTGCACCATAGCGGTCACATTCCTCACAGCGTGCACAACCGACTTTGGATTGACGGGTGTATTTCATACAGTATTCCGTGAAGTTGGAACCCTCAGTTACGGGCAGACCGGTTGAATCAGTAGTAAGTGCAGCCATTCCTACCATATTTGAAAATGCATCCTGGATTTTTTGAAGCGTGGACTGATCAATCAAGTCCGTCAAATATAATGATGACATAGTAACCCTCCCGTTTAATAATCTAATTATACTCTTTACTCGCATATAATTGCAACCTAAAGTTTTCGCCCCTATCCCCCGTCCCCGGGGCAATTTTTTTAAAGTTTAAATAATCGGTTTACTCTTAGTTAAATTTTTGTTATAATTACTTCATAGTTTTAAAGTGCGAAAAGAAAAACATTTCATACATTTGGAGGAGAATAAAAATGGATTTGAATGGTACAATGATGCAGTATTTTGAGTGGGATTTACCTGCTGACAGTACGTTGTGGAAGACTTTGAAGGAAGATGCTGCAAAGCTTAAGACGGCCGGCATTACGGCTGTATGGCTTCCGCCTGCATATAAGGGTGCGGCAGGCGTAAATGATGTCGGATACGGTGTGTATGATTTGTATGATTTGGGAGAATTTAAGCAGAAGGGCTCGGTTGCTACCAAGTATGGTACTAAGGATGAGTATTTGGATGCTATTGAGGCACTTCACTCAAAGGATATAAATGTGTATGCAGACATTGTTCTTAATCATAAGATAGGTGCAGATGAAGTAGAAGAGGTTAAGGCAAGTGAGTTTAATGAGACCAGCCGCAATCAGATGATCGGAGAGTCCAAGACTATAGGTGCATGGTCCAAGTTTACTTTCCCGGGCAGGAAGGGTAAATATTCGGATTTTACGTGGAATTGGACACATTTTGATGGTATTGACTGGGATCAGGACAGAGCTAAGAAATCACTCTTTTTGTTCAAAGGTAAGGAATGGGACAAGAATGTAGATAAAGATCTTGATAATTATGACTATCTTATGGGTGCTGATATTGATTTTGATAATCAGGAAGTCAGGGAAGAACTTGTAAGATGGGGTAAATGGTACGCTGAATTTGCCAATCTTGATGGATTCAGATTCGATGCAGTCAAGCATATCAATAAATATTTTTACAGAGAATGGTTGAAGCAGATTGAGGAAGCAACCGGTAAAGATTACTTTGCAGTTGGTGAGTATTGGCATTGGAATGTGGACAATCTTCAGGATTACATAGCCGCAACCGAAGGTAAGGTAAGACTTTTTGATGTACCGCTTCATTTTAACTTCCATAACTGCTCAAAGGCACATGGAAATTATGATTTAAGAACAATATTTGACGGTACACTTACCAAGATTAATCCGCTTATGGCGGTAACGTTTGTGGATAATCATGACAGTCAGCCGGGACAGAGTCTTGAGTCATGGGTTGAAGATTGGTTTAAGCCTATGGCATATGCGCTTATACTTCTCAGACAGGATGGATATCCTTGTGTGTTCTACGGAGATTATAAGGGTATTCCGACGGCTAAGGTTAAATCTAAAAAGAGAGAACTTGATAAGTTGTTAAAACTTAGAAAAACTAAGGCATACGGACCTCAGCATGACTACTTTGATGATCCGAACTGCATAGGTTGGACCAGAGAGGGCGATGAGGAGCATAAGGAATCAGGGCTTGCTGTTGTTATATCTGACGGCACAGGCGGAACCAAGAGAATGTATATCGGTAAGCAGTTTGCGGGCTGCCATTTCTCGGATGCTATGGGCAATGCTAAGTATAACATTAAAATTGATGAGGACGGATGCGGTAATTTCTATGTCAACAGAGGTGCTGTCGCTGTCTGGGTTCAGAAAGAGAATAAATAAAGGGGAGAAAGATGGGGAAGACGATTAGAACTGACACGGTCAGGGAATTGTTCGAGGCAATACTTACACTTGAGAATGTAGAGGAATGCTTTGATTTCTTTGAGGATGTCTGTACGGTAAATGAGGTTACATCCATAGCACAGAGGTTTGCGGTTGCCAGAATGTTAAAGGAGAATAAAACTTATCTTGAGGTAGCCAATAAAACAGGTGCTTCTACAGCCACCATAAGCAGAGTAAACCGCTCGCTTAATTACGGAAATGACGGTTATGATATGGTTCTGGCTCGAATGAATAAAAGTAAATAAGGCTTTAGAATTGTCCCTCCTTAGTCGATATATCTTGTAGGAAGTTACCTCCTATGAGTAGACTGGTTGATTTCGTTGATACGGAATTAAAGGAGGGACAATATGATTATTAACCAAAGTTCGGTAGGTATGACTGCAAAAAGCTCTGAGAAGAAGACTATGTCATTTACGAACACGACTCTCATGGAGAATCTTTCTACAGGCGGTATGAGATTTTCCGAGAACTCTTTCTCTGCAACCTATGAGAGAAGCTATGAGGAAAGCCGGGAGAATGATTCAAATGAAGCGGCACCTCTTATGAGTGAGCCGTATAATAATTTATCTCCGATACTTTCAAAGCGTGAAAACGCAGCGGAGAGATTGATTGACCAGCTTAGAGCTTTTATGTTGGAATTCAGACACAAGCTGTCTCTTATGATAGGGATAAGAGATAATTCTTACAGAAGTTCGGTCTTAGGTGGGAATACACTTGACCTTACAACTTCTCAGTCGGTGGAGAGAAAGCCTAATGTATGGCACAGAGTGGATTATCACTCGTTTACGTATCATGAGCAGGCGAGCATGAGCTTTGAGACAACCGGTCAGGTTGTAACTGCTGACGGCAGGACTCTGGATTTTAATCTTGAGATTGAGATGTCAAGAGAGTATTACGAGTCGATTGATGTTCTGACAGAATGTACTGAGGTTATTATGACAGATCCGCTTATCATCAACCTTGATTCCAATCCTGTCTCGGTAAGTGATCAGAAGTGGTTGTTTGATATTGATGCTGACGGAGTAAAGGATAGTATTTCTTTATTATCCAAAGGTTCAGGATTTTTGTGTTATGACAAGAACGAGGATGGTAAAATCAACGACGGAAGTGAGATGTTTGGCTCTAAGACGGGGAACGGTTTTGCAGAGCTTAGTGAATACGATGAGGACGGCAACGGTTGGATAGATGAGGCTGACTCCATATATGACAAGCTGTCTGTATGGCTTAAGGATGATGCCGGAAATGATAAGCATATATCACTTCGGGAAGCAAAATTAGGTGCGATTTATCTTGGCAATGCAAGGACTGAATTTGCACTTAAGTCGCTGTCTGATAACAGGCAGAACGCACAGGTACGCCGCACCGGTGTATTCCTTTTTGAGAACGGATTGTCCGGTTCGATACAACAGCTTGATATGGCTAAGCTGGCGTAATAAAAATATCGCAGGCATCATGATTTGTTACGGTGCTTGCGATATTATTGTTTATTCCTGTGGTGCTTCTTCTGTATCATCTTCCTCTGCTTCTTCAGGCGTTATCGTGACAAGTATTCGGTCGATTCGGTTTTTTATTACATCTATGACTTTAAAATGAATATTGTTATAATCTGTTTCATCATCTTTCTTAGGAAGTTTATCCATTATCTCTATTACAAATCCGCCGAGTGAATCGTAGTTATCTGAGGAAAGTGTTGTGCCTATGGCATCATTCAGGTCTGTAAGTTTTATTGCGGCATCTATATCATATACATTTTCATCAATTTCTTTTATAAGGTTATTTTCGTCTTCGTCATATTCGTCTCTTATCTCGCCGACGATTTCCTCAATTAAGTCTTCCATTGTTATGATGCCGGCAGCTATTCCGTATTCGTCTATAACGATAGCCATAGTCACTGATGAGGTTTTAAGGTCGGCAAAAAGCTGGCTTGTCTTCTGGTGCTCATATACATAGACCGGCTTTCTCAAGATGCTTCTTAAGTCAAAATATTCCGTATCATTTACCTGACTATAGTAAAATAAATCCTTCAGATAAAGTATGCCGATTATGTTGTCCTTGCTTTCTTCGTATATAGGTATACGTGAGTAGGATTCCGACATAAAAAGCGTAATTAATTCTTCGTAGCTTGAGTTTGCATCCGCGCAAACTATATCTGCCCGGGGTATCATTATATCCTTGCAGAGTGCATCACCGAAATCCACTACATTTGATATCATGAACTTTTCTTCCGGTTCTATAACTCCGTCTTCATGACTTACATTTACGACTGTTCTAAGCTCTGACTCGGTCATCTGCGAATTATCCGCATCTATATCTACGTGTAATATCTTATATATAAGCCCTGTTATAAGATTAAGAATCCATATAACAGGAGTAAGTATGAACATAAGCCATGATATAGGATATACAAATATCATGGACAGCTTAAGCGAGTATTTCGTTGCTAAGGTCTTCGGAGTTATCTCCCCGAATATTAAAACCAGAAATGTAAGGATTCCGGTTGAATATCCTATATATTTACTGCCGAATACATCGGTACAAAGTGCGGTAGTAAGTGCTGATGCCGATATATTTACTATATTATTACCTATCAGTATGGCACTTAAGAGCTTTCCCGGCTGATCAGTGACTTTAAGAACTTTTTTCGCTCTTTTACTTCCCTCATCAGCCCTTGCACGAAGCTTTAATTTGTTAACCGTTGTAAGAGCAGTCTCTGCTGATGAAAAGAATGCCGAAAGTAAAAGCAGTATTATTATTACTACAAGTAAAATACCGGGACTTACGTCCACAAAATCATCTCCTTTAAAATAAACTGTATTTTTGAACGACTCACATATATATAACCCTGCTTATGCGGTCATTTATGTAATATTTACTTATTTAAAATATCATTTTATAGATGTTTATTTTATATACAATGTGCTATAATGTCAAGTATATGGTGATGCAAAAGGCAGGTTATAAGGTGAAAATCCTTTTATTTAGATTATGATAAATAAGATGGGAGAAATACATTATGAAAAAAGAAGAAAAAATAAAATCAGGGAAAATGAAATCACTTTCCATACAAATACCGGTTATTTTTATATTAAGTATGCTTATTTTTTCTGCTGCGGTTGTAGCTATAATAGCATTCAGATTTCATAGTAGAATGATAGATGAATATACAAGAATGGCTAAGGGTGTAACAAATCTTATGGCCTATAAAATAGATCCTTCAAAGACTGAAGAATATATGGAAAAAAACTTTGAAATGGACGAATATAACAAGGTGCTCGAAGAGCTTTACCAATTAAAAGATAACTATCCTGATGTTCTTTATATGTATGTGTACCGCATTGAAGAGGATGGCGGACATGTAATATTTGATCTTGATAACGGAGGGGATGATGAAGGCGACAGCCCCGGAACGGTTTATGAGCTTGATGATGCATTTGTTCCGTATCGGGAAGATCTTATGGTTGGCCGTGATGTGCCGGCTCTTTCCGGACGTACTCAGTATGGATATCTCCTTACATATATGAGGCCGGTTTTCGATGAAAACGGAAATTATAAGTGTCATGTATGTGTAGATTTTTCTATGGATTTTATATATAAAAAGGACATAAAATTTATTATAGGAATATTGGTTTTCATTATGGTTGCAGTAATATTTGTACTCATCATGGATATTGCCATAGTAAGAAAAAAGGTTACGAAACCATTATCTATGATGATTAAATGCACCAGAAACTTTAAATACGGTGATGATGATGACAGATTGTTCAATGTATCTTCTATGGAAGAATTAGGAATTGATTCAATGGATGAGATAGGTGAGCTTTATAATATGTTTGTATTGTCACTCAAGGAAAGCCGTTATTATATGACAAGCTTTAACAAGGCGAAAATTGATATACTTGATAAGGAAGAAAAACTTGATGAGATGAGCAGGGTAGCTTTATTTGATTCACTTACGGGAGTTGGTAACAAGGCGGCATTTAATAAGAAATGTAATGAGCTTGATAAAGAGATAGCTGAAAATAAGGCATGCTTTGCTGTTATTATGGCTGATTTAAATAATCTTAAATATATAAATGATTATTTTGGACATAAAGATGGTGATGAGTACATTGCCAAATGCTGCAATATTTTATCGGGAATTTTTAAACAATCACCTGTTTTCAGAGTAGGTGGAGATGAATTTGTTATTATAATTGAAAATGATGATTATGATAATAAAGATGAATTGTATAAAAAAACAATTCAAAGCTTTGCCGATTCATACAATGATGAGAATAAAGACAGACGCGAAAGATATTCGGCTTCTCTCGGTATGGCTGTATATTCTGACGAGGATGAAAATGTCAAGCAGGTATTTGTACGTGCAGATGAAGATATGTATGCAAATAAGATGGAGTTTAATAATGTAAACGGAAGCTATAGATAGAGAATAAATCAATAATTCCAAACGGATATGGATGATAATATGAATAAATTGCATCAGGAAAACGAAGAAAAAATTATCTCTAAGAAAGATGTTATATTTATCATTGTACTTCTTGCAATTACAATGATGATATTTATATTTATGCGAATTAGCAGGGATACCGGATATAACGTCAAAATTACGGCTGACGGAAAAACCGTAAAAACCCTTTCGCTTGATAAGGATGCGGAATATGTCTTTGAAAGTGATAAGGGTTATAATATTGTAATAATAAAAGATGGGGGAGTTTGTGTTAAAGAGGCAGACTGCCCTGATAAAATATGCGTTAATCACAAAAAAATAAGCAAAGTTGGAGAGGCAATTATTTGTCTTCCTCATAAGCTGGTGGTTGAGATAAGAGAGTAGGTTAGAAAATGAGAATTGCAGTATGCGATGATGAAGAAAAATTTAGAACTCAGGCGCGGGATTTAATAGATAAGCTTGCAGGTAGTATTGATATTATCGTTGATGCTTATTCGGATGGAAAAAAGCTTCTTGAAGCATTTGATAAAAAGCCATATGAAGTAGTATTTCTTGATATTGAGATGCCTTCTATGGATGGAATAACACTTGCAAAAAAACTTCGTGAAAGAAGTGGGAGTGTATATATAGTTTTTTTGACAGGTCATGTGGAGTATGCACTCGAGGGATATGAGGTAAATGCTCTTAGATATCTGACGAAGCCTGTTAAAGAGGACAAGCTTCGAGAAGTGCTTAGATTTGTAATGGATAGAGGCACAAGTAAAAGACAGCTTATTATAAAAGAGGATGGAGAGGAAAAACTCATTAATGTATCGGATATAGTATATTTTGAGGCACAAAACCAATATGTTATGATATGTACAAATAATGAGGAGTATATCGTAAGGTATAATATCGGCGATTTTGAGGAACAGCTTAAAAATGATGGATTTTTCAGAATTCACAGAGGCTATCTTATATCTCTTGCTAAAGTGAAAAAACTTGGCAAATCAGAGGTATTGATGGAGAAGTATACAGAGGAAAGAAGTCTTCCTGTGAGCAGAAACAATGTAAAGCCTCTTAAGGAAGCTCTGTATGCTTATGTAGATAATTTGGCTTTCTGAAAAAGAAGCTTATTTAGAATATATTTTAATACAAATATTTTCCAAAAGTTAATTTATGAAAGGCTGAAAAAGAATATGTATTTAGATTTAATTTTAAACTATTCAGCTATAATAGCTTCAAATATTGAATTTATGCTTGCAATGATAATAATCGTTCTTGTAGCGGCGTGCTTTCTCGGAAGATATATCGTAATAACTAAAAAGATGGTTTTTGCAACCTTCGGCATAGCAGCTTTGGAAATAATTGCAATAGTTGGTCTTAATGTATATATTTCACATGCTTCACAGGAGATTATAGATGCTTTTAATAATGGGATCTATGATGAGGAAAGTATAAGAGTAGTTGAAAGAGTCACATACATTACCAATATGTTGACCAATGTAGCGGTATTTTTGTATGCATTTATTTTTTATCTTGTCGCATTTAAGGAAAAAAGACTTTTAAGAGCCGTTGAATCAACAATCTGTCTCTGGCTTTATTATCAATATTTGAACACAATAGGAATGTATTCGTATATCTTTGTAAGCGGTGGAAATGCTGATACATTGACAAAGCTTTATGCTACTGTTGATTCAGAGGGCATCAGGCTTCAGTTTGTATTGATTATGATTACTTTTTCAATAAGCTTACTTCTGTTTTTGATACTTTATTTTGGATACTACAGAAAGAAAAGATTTTACACCATACGCATAAGGGATAGGATAATCTTTGTAATATGGCTGTTTGTTTTTTCTACATTTCCAGCCATGCCTTTTAGGGGTGATGATATACAGGAAAGGTATGAGATAATAAGTCTGATATTTGGAATACTTATACCGGTTATAGGTGGTGTTGTTCCTATTTTGCTTGCTATGGGTGCTGCTGAGCGCTCTCTAAAGGAAAGAAATAAGTATCAGGAAAGCTATCTTACGGCAGAACTTGAATATATAGAGCAATATAAGAAGGCACAGACGGAAACCAGAGCCTTTAGACATGATATAATCAATAATCTCTCTTTAACCAATATGATGCTTGAGGAGGGCAAGGTGGATGAGACAAAATCACACTTAAGTGAGCTCCTTGGAAATGTGCAGTCACTTTCACCACAGTATATAACAGGAGATGAAATGCTTGATTGTATTGTTGCTATGAAGGCATCAAAAATGAAAGAGCTTGGTATAGATTTTACTTTGGATGGAGTTATCGACGGAGGGCTTAATATGAAGCCTATGTCTATATGCAGTATATTTGCAAATGCACTTGATAATGCAATCGAAGCAGCTGAAAAATGTATGGAAATCACCACGATTCCTTTTGTAGCTATGGAGATTAAACGAACTGAAAAATTCTTCGTAATTAAGATAAGTAATTCGGCTCTTGAAAGGATAGATGTTGATAAGCTTTTAATGACCTCCGGCTATACCTCAAAAAAAGATAAGGAGCATCATGGCTTAGGCCTGAGAAATATAAGGCAATCTGTTGAGGAATATAATGGCTTGTTAAAGGCCGAATCTATGGATAAGGAGTTTAGAATTTCTATAATGGTGCCAAGAAGTATATAATTACCATTCGCGACAACCTTTTTACCATTCACAACAAATTTCAAATAAATATTCATATGCGATATATAATCCAACCATAAGATGAAAACAAAAAACGTGACAAGGTTCATGTCCTTAGTCACAAGAAAGAGGAGGATAATAATATGAAGAAATTATTTGAAAAAAAAGAAGAAAGTAAAAAGGAAATTAAGACATGTGCGGTATTATATGTGATAACAGCAGTATGCTGGATATTATGTTCATTTATGGATGTTGATGAAATTGTCAATCATAGAGCAAACGGATATTTTGATTTAATCTTTCACCTTATGCTTGCATTTTTCTATGTAATTATTTCAATAGAATACATTGTGAAATATAGGAAGATGTCTGAAGATGTTATATAGTTTACACATTTTTGAACTGTTTTGGTGAGGTGGTCAGGATGCAGATTTTAGGATACATTTTACTTTTTTGGGGAATTTTCTGCTTGTTTAATATAGAATTTAGAAATTTATCTGTTTTAAAGATTGATACTCTGAATTATATAAGTGACACACATTTAAAAAACAGAATTGTGTTTTATAAAAATAAATGGAAGAAGAATCATAGAGGACTAATTGTATTTGATTTAATTATTATCATAACACTTGCATTGACAGGATTTTTTTTAAAGATTTTTTTGCTGTTGTTTGCTGCCTATATTTTTTTAATTGTTTCATATTTGTTAATCTATAATAAAATGATGGCATATGTGGAGGCGATGGCGTATATAAACAGATAAAAAATATAGTGTATTTGCTGACATGTTTTAGGGTCTATTATATATATTACCTTACGAATATGTCAGTTTTTATATTTGTTGATTATGTTTTTTGTATAAAAAAGTTTACAATTTTTAAATAGAGTGTTATTATAAATTATGAAGATTTATGAAGAATTATGAAAGAAATATAAAATTATGAAGAAATATGAAAAAATATAGATTTATGAAGAATTATGAAAATATTAAATCAAAAAAGAAAGAGGGAGATTTAGTTGAAAAGAGATAATCCATTTACACTTACATTTGGAAAACAGCCAAGCAGATATATAGAGCGATATGAAAATACAGATACAATAGTAGATGTATTTGATGCGGAAAATCCTGTAAGTCAGACATATCTTATCGAAGGAATAAGAGGAAGCGGTAAAACTGTACTGATGACATCAATCACAAAAGAATTGTTGAAGAGTGAAAGCTGGATTAACGTGGATTTAAATGCTACACAAAATCTTATGGATGATTTTGCGATGAGACTCACAGATGAAGTTAAAAAAATACCGAATTTTATAGATAAAGGGTTTAGTATAAATTTGGCAGGTTTTGGAGTGAGTGTGGGTAAAGATGAAACTAAAAGGGATAGCGTGAGTATAATTGAAGAGTTGCTTAGTTATATAAAAAAGAAAAATAAAAAGGTTCTTATTACAATAGATGAAGTGGTGAATGATAGCAGTATGCGTGTTTTTGCCAGTCAGTTTCAGATTTTTTTAAGGAAAGATTATCCGATATATCTTTTAATGACTGGTTTGTATGAAAATATCAATGCAATACAGAATGATCCTTCACTTACTTTTTTGCTAAGAACTCCAAAAATTTATCTTGAGCCACTCAGTATGGCTCAAATAGTAATTCAGTATCAGGATATTTTCGGAATAAGTACTGAAAAATCAAAAGAACTTGCTCAGATTACAAAAGGATATGCATTTGCATTTCAAGCTTTAGGGATGCTTTATTGGGAGTATAAGGATGAGTTAAGGTTAGATGATATATTGATAAAATTAGATTCAATGCTTGATGATTATGTATATAAAAAAATATGGGCAGCACTTTCAAAGCAGGATAAGAAAATAGTTTTGGCAATTGGTGAAAACGATAAGATTAAAGTTAAGGATTTATGTAATAAACTTGATATGAAAATAACAGTATTATCAAAATACAGGGAACGTCTAATCAATAAAGGAATTATATATGCACCGGAACATGGATACATTTCCTTTGCTCTTCCTAGATTTTACAATGTGGTAAGTTTGTATGAATAAAGAAAAAAAGATAAAGGATAAAAGAGAAAAACCGACAATCTCATCCTCACGCATGACGGCTCTGTGCGGGGTTTTTATCGCACTTGCCATGGTGCTTTCCTATCTCGAATCACTGGTGCCGATAAGCTTTGCGATACCGGGCATAAAGCTTGGACTTGCCAATATCGTTACGATAATAGCACTTGTTAAGCTTGGTCTAAAGCCTGCACTTATAATAAGTATCGGAAGAGTACTTCTTTCGGGACTTTTGTTTGGAAATCCGGCTACGATTATGTACAGCATGGCAGGGGCACTCCTTAGTATAACAGTCATGTTTATTGTAAGAAAGTTTAAACTTTTAGCCATAACAGGTACAAGCGTATGCGGCGCGGTGGCACATAATATCGGACAGCTTATTGTGGCTGCCATAATCATAGAGAACACTAAAATATTTTATTATGTTGCCGTGCTTTCAATATCGGGGATTATAACAGGAATTCTTATAGGAATTCTTGCAGGTTTTATTGTAAAAAATATTCATTTGTAGTAAAATAGTAACAAATATTTTTGTTGCGGGGTATAAATGATGAAATATACTTTTAAAGGTGGAATTCATCCATATGAAGGTAAAGAACTTACCATGGATAAAGAAGTCATGGAATACCTGCCAAAGGGCGATATGGTATATCCATTGTCTCAGCATATCGGTAAGCCGGCAAAGCCTGTTGTAAAAAAGGGTGACCCGGTTAAGGCGGGAGACCTTATAGCAGAGGCAGACGGCTTTGTATCAGCTAATATTCATGCTTCAGTATCCGGTAAAGTAAAGGTGATTGAACCAAGACTTACTTCCTCCGGTTCTAAAGTAGAGTCCATCGTTATCGAAAATGATGGGTTATACGAATCTAAAGAATTTGTCCCAAATGACAAGAAGATAAGTGAATATTCAAAGGAAGAAATAATCGGAGCCATAAAGGATGCCGGTATCGTTGGTATGGGCGGCGCCGGTTTTCCTACGCATGTAAAACTGTCTCCTAAGGAGCCGGATAAGATTGACAGAATAATTGTAAATGCATCTGAGTGTGAACCGTATCTTACTTCAGATTACAGACGAATAATAGACGAAGCAGATAAGGTTATCGATGGACTAAGGCTTGTGCTAAGTCTTTTTCCGGGGGCTAAGGGAATAATCGGTATCGAGGATAATAAACCTAAGGCGATAGCACTTCTTTGTGAAAAGCTTGCGGATGATCCTGATATAACCGTAAATAAGCTTAAAACAAAGTATCCTGAGGGTGCTGAGCGACAGCTTATCTATGCCAATACGGGAAGGTATATTAATTCCAAGATGCTACCTGCGGATGCCGGCTGCATAGTACATAATGTGGATACGGTTTATGCGATAAGTGAAGCTGTAAGAGAAGGTAAGCCTCTTATGGACAGGATAGTAACCGTAAGCGGTGATGCCATAGAAAATCCTTGTAATATAAAATCGAAAATCGGAACGAATTATGCGGAGCTTATAGAAGCGGCAGGAGGTATAAAGGGTGAGCCTGCCAAGATAATAGCGGGCGGACCTATGATGGGTAAGGCGATATATTCACTTGACATACCTGCCACAAAATCCTCCTCAGCAATACTTGCTTTTACCAAGGATGAGGTTGCAGAGTATGAGAGCGGTGCCTGTATAAGATGCGGACGCTGTGTATCGGTATGTCCGGGCAGGGTAATGCCTTGCGAGCTGTCCGATATGGCTGAATTAAATGATGTAGACGGATTTCTTAAGAATAACGGTATGGAGTGCTGCGAATGCGGATGCTGCTCTTTTGTATGCCCTGCCAAGAGGCATCTTACACAGACGATAGCGGGGATGAGAAAAGAAATACTTGCGAATAGGAAGAGATAGGAGGGGAAGATAATGGATAATCAAGAAATGAATTTAAAAATATCTGCTTCTCCTCATGTGAGAAGTAAGGCATCAACTGCTGATATAATGTTTGACGTTATTATAGCTTTAGTGCCTGCGACAGCGGTAGGAGTATATAACTTCGGACTTCATGCACTGCTGCTTGTAATAACCTGTATAGCATCCTCTGTTCTGGCAGAATTTTTATATGAATATTTTATGAAAAGACCTATTACTATAGGAGATTTTTCGGCAGTTGTCACAGGACTTCTTTTAGCTATGAATCTGCCTCCGACACTTCCTTTATGGATGGCGGTGCTTGGCTCGGTATTCGCAATTATTGTCGTTAAGCAGTTGTTTGGAGGCTTGGGTAAGAACTTTATGAATCCTGCGCTTGCGGCAAGATGCTTCCTGATTCTGTCCTTTGGTGCGGCGATGACGAAGTTTACATATGACGGTGTGACTACTGCAACACCTCTTGCCGTTATCAAAAATGGCGGTACATATAGCTTAAGACAGATGTTTATGGGCTTTACAGCAGGTACAATCGGCGAGACATCTGCACTTGCACTTCTTATAGGTGCTGCATATCTCCTTATAAAGAAAGTTATCAGTCCGAGAATTCCTTTGGTATATATCGGAACATTTGCTGTCGCAATAGTTATATATGCGATAGTCAAGGATAAGGATGTAGTAAATTATACACTCTGTGAATTATGCGGTGGCGGACTTATGCTCGGTGCGTGGTTTATGGCCACAGACTATGTTACTTCACCTATAACCCCTGTGGGTAAGATAATATACGGAGTGATACTTGGGTTACTCACCTTTGTTCTTAGAATATTCGGAAACGGTGCAGAGGGTGTATCGTATGCGATTATAATGACTAATCTTATGGTTCCGCTTATCGAGCTTCTGTCGAAGCCGAAACCTTTCGGATATAAGGCAGATGTTGATGAAGAGGCTGAGAAGGCTAAGAAGAAAGATAAAAAATCGGATAAATCAAATGAAAAAGATGCAGAAAAGGCTGTATCAGATGATAAGTCGGATAAAGTTTCGGAAAATGAGAAAAAAGCCGAGGATATCAATGAGGATAAGAAGGATATCAGGGGTATATTTAAAGCTGTAACCGTTATTATGCTTATAACCGTAATAATGGGAGCGATACTCGGCACAGTATACAGCATAACCAAGGAGCCGATTGAGCAGGCAGAAGAGAAAGCAAAACAAGAGGCTTATAAAGAAGTATTCCCTGAGGCTGAAGTTATCACTACATATGGTGCTGAAGAACTTGATTATGATGCTATTAATTCACTACTTAATGAATTTGGTTATATAAATGATACGATAGAAGAGATAAGTACGGCTGAAAAAGAAAGCGGAGAATTCCTCGGATATATAATTGTCGTATCAAATAATAACGGATACAATGGTGAGATTAAAATGGTGGTTGGTGTGACGTATGATGTAACAGTAACCGGACTTGCATTCCTTACGCTTGATGAGAGTCCCGGACTTGGTATGGAGGCGGATAAAGACAAATTCAAGAGTCAGTTCGTAGGTAAGAAAGTTGAAGGTTTTATATATACCAAGACAGGAGCCACAGCAGATAATGAGATTGATGCTTTATCCGGTGCAACTATAACTACATCGGCAGTTGTTGACGGAGTAAATTCTGCAGTAGCTTTAGTTCTGTATTTGGGGAGGTGAGTAGGATGAATAAGATAACTGAGAGACTACATAATGGAATAATCAAAGAAAATCCTACCTTTGTACAGATGCTTGGTATGTGTCCTACACTTGCCGTAACGACATCTGCCATAAACGGTCTGGGTATGGGTCTTACCACTATGGTAATACTTGCACTTAGCAATCTAATGATTTCGCTTCTTAGAAAGCTTATACCGGATAAGGTGAGAATTCCGTCGTTTATAGTAATAATAGCTTCTTTTGTAACAGTAGTGCAGTTCCTGCTCAAGGCATATATTCCAAGTCTTAATGCAAGTCTTGGTCTGTATATACCGCTTATAGTTGTAAACTGTATCATACTTGGACGTGCGGAAAGCTATGCTTCCAAGAATTCACCTATACCGTCTTTCTTTGATGGCGTGGGTATGGGTCTTGGATTCACCTTAGGCCTTACAATTATAGGAATTGTAAGAGAACTTCTTGGTTCAGGAAGTATATTCGGGCATACACTTTTGTCATCTTATCAGCCGATAGGAATATTTGTCATGGCGCCCGGTGCATTTCTTGTTCTTGCATTTATAGTTGCGATTATTAATAAGATAAATATTAACAAAGCAAAGAAAGACGGAACTGTACCGAATACCTGTAAATTAGCAGACTGTGAAGGCTGTGCCAACGTGCTTTGTTCAGGAAAGATAAAGGAGGATTAGGATATGAATATTATATTATTGGCAATTTCAGCAGCGTTTGTAAATAATGTTATATTGGTTCAATTTTTAGGTATCTGTCCTTTCCTCGGTGTTTCCAAGCAGATTAAGACGGCAGCCGGTATGGGCGGTGCAGTAATATTTGTTATGGCAATTTCTTCTACGGTGACAAGCCTTATATATTACTATGTGCTTGAACCTCTTGATATAGCATACCTTAATACGATAGTTTTCATACTTGTTATCGCGGCACTTGTGCAATTTGTTGAGATGTTTCTTAAAAAGTCAGTGCCATCCCTTTATAGGGCACTTGGAGTCTATCTGCCGCTTATAACTACCAACTGTGCGGTACTTGGTATAGCAATATCAAATGTGGACAGCGGATACAATATTTTAGAATCTGTTATAAACGGAGTTTTTTCTGCCGTAGGTTTTGCGGTTGCACTTATACTTATGGCGGGTATAAGAGAGAAACTTGACAAGAATGACAGCATACCTGAGAGTTTCAAAGGGACTCCGATTGTACTTATATCAGCAGGACTTATGGCGATAGCTTTTGCCGGACTTGCGGGATTAATTTAGAAGGAGGGTTTTGGTATGAATATTACTTCAGTTTTAATTGCGGCCGGCATAGTCGGTGTAGTTGGTATTCTTGCGGGAATTCTTCTTGGTGTGGCAAGTGAGAGCTTTAAGGTAAAGGTTGATGAAACAGAGATAAAGGTGCGTGAAGCACTTCCGGGAAATAACTGTGGAGCCTGTGGTTATCCGGGCTGTGACGGACTTGCGGCAGCCATAGCCAAGGGTGATGCAAAGCCGGGAAGCTGTCCTGTGGGAGGTGAGCCTGTAGCTAAAATTATAGCAGAAATAGTAGGCGGTGATGCGGAAGTTGTCAAAATGGTTGCCAATGTAAGATGTAAGGGTGATTGTGAGAAGGCGAAAGAGGCATATGAATATGTTGGACCTAAGGATTGTCGTATAGCGGCAAATACTCCCGGAGGTGGACCAAAAGGATGTACATACGGATGCCTTGGCTTTGGAAGTTGTAAGAAGGTATGTCCGTTTGATGCGATAGATATAGTAGACGGAATAGCGGTCATAGATAAGGATAAATGTCGAGCCTGTGAAGCTTGTGTGGCAGTATGTCCGAGACATATAATTGAGATAATTCCTTATGATGCGGGAGCAGTAGTAGAATGCAATTCCAATGACGGAGGTAAGGAAGTTAAGCAGGTATGTCAGGTAGGATGTATCGGCTGTGGTATATGCCAAAAGACTTGTCCTGTAGAAGCAATCAAGGTTGAGAATAAGCTGGCACATGTGGATTATACAAAATGTATCGGTTGTGGTGCATGCAAAGAAAAGTGTCCGGTTAAAATCATCAGTTAGCGGAGATTAAGAGATGACTTCAGGGATAAAAAAGCATATAATTTGCATGATGTTTTTTCTTGGGATATTATTAATTGCAACAGGATGCAGCCGAAGAAAACACGAGGAAAAAAATGAAGATAATGTAACAGTTGCTGAGACTGAATCTGAGGCTGTTATTGAACCTGATGCGGAATCCGGTTATATAAATGAAACAGCTGATACAGCAGAAGATGACAGTATATCCACTACGGAAAGACAGCCGGATGTACGAACGATAACAATAACGGCAACCGGTGACTGTGCACTCGGACCGATTCAGACACATGGATATGGCGGTTCCTTTCATGCATATTATGATGATTATGGAGAGGATTATTTTTTAGAGGATTTTAAAGAGCTTTTTGAAAATGATGATTTTACTCTTGTAAATCTCGAGTGTACACTTACAGACAGAGCTGTATATGTGGATGAGGAATCCGATAAGGAATTTTATATAGTCGGTCGTCCTGAATATGCCGGGATACTGACAAGTTCCGGAGTTGAAGGATGTTCCCTTGGTAATAATCATACGAGAGATGTAGGCGTCGAAGGACTTGAGGATACTGAGGCTTCATGTGATGCAGTAGGGCTCTTGTGGGCATTTAACAGTGTGACGGCAATTTATGAAACAGAAGACGGATACAAAATAGGATTTGTTTCTTCGCATGTGTCCGGTTCGGTAGACAGAGAAAACTTTATAAGAAACGGTATAGAAGAGCTAAAGCAGGCGGATGTGGATATAATAATTGCCTGCTGTCACTGGGGCGAGGAAAAGGAATACTATCCGACGGATTATCAGATAAAGCTCGCGCACGAATTTGTAGATCTGGGTGCAGATTTAATCATAGGAAATCATCCGCATGTGGTTCAGGGAGTAGAGTGCTATAATGGAAAGGTGATATGCTACAGCTTTGGTAATTTCTGCTTTGGTGCGAGTCATTTTCCGTTTGATTTTAATTCAATGGTCTATCAGCAGACTTTTACATTTGTGGATGGTGAGCTTCAGCCATATATTGATGCAAGTGTTATTCCTATATGTGTCAGCTCAACAACTGAGACAAATGATTTCCATCCGGTGTATCTTAACGGTGAGAGAAAAGCTGATATGCTCGAGCGAATCAATACATATTGTGAACCATACGGATATGTCAGGTTTGATGAGAATGGAGAGCTTTATTACGCGGAAGCGGAAGATGTATTAAAAGAATCAGAGCAAAGTGATGAAGAACAGTCAGATGAATAAATATAATAATAAAACAATTATTCTTTGTTTGAATATAATAACAAAAAATGGGTTTTTGTTATGAGATTTCTTGAGTTAAAGGAAAAAGAAGTTATTAATTGTAAAGATTGTAAGAGACTCGGATATGTGGCAGATATAGAATTTGATTGCAAAACAGGCAGGATTACGGCTATAATAGTACCCGGACCGGGTAAGATATTATCCTGTTTTGGAAGCAGTTCGGAATATTATATAAGGTTTAATGATATTGTACGGATTGGCCCTGATATAGTTCTGGTCGATATTGACCATTGCAATATACATAAGATACACGACAATAACTGTTAGGCTGCTTAAGTCTGACGAACACGGAGAATATTAGAAAAAGGAGTAAAGCACATGAGATGTCCGTTTTGTGGAGATGACAATACCAGAGTAATTGATTCAAGACCTGCAGATGATAATCAGGCAATAAGAAGAAGAAGGCAATGTGATGAATGTGGAAAAAGATTTACTACATATGAGAAGGTTGAGACGATTCCGCTTATAGTTATCAAGAAGGATAAAAACAGAGAAACATATGACAGAGCCAAGATTGAGTCAGGTATTGTGCGTTCGTGCCACAAGAGACCGGTTTCCGCTCAGGATATAGAGCAGGCTATAGATGATATAGAGAACAAGATATTCAATCTTGAAGTAAAGGAGATTGAGAGCAAGCATATTGGTGAAATAGTTATGGACAGGATTAAGGATTTGGATCAGGTTGCTTATGTAAGGTTTGCTTCCGTATACAGAGAGTTCAAGGATGCAAACACCTTTATGAATGAACTGAAGGAACTTTTGAACAGTAAATAAATTTATGAATAATCCGACTGCACACCTGCTATTAAAGTAAGTGTGCGGTTAAATGTTGTGAGATTTAACTTGATTCGGGAGAGTAAGATGATTGAAAGTTATATCAATCTCATCAAAGGAGGAGAGGGTGAGATTGTAGAAAAAAAATCAAGATTCATCGGACAGATAAAGCCTGTTTCGTCAGAGGAAGAAGCATATGCATTTATAGATAAGATTAAGAAAAAGCATTATGCGGCAAGGCACAACTGCTTTGCTTTTTCTGTCGGTGCAGAACAGCCGTTGCTTCGATTCTCAGACGACGGAGAACCTCAAGGCACGGCAGGCAAGCCAATACTTGAAGTAATTACATCATCTAAGATTCATAATATATGTATAGTAGTCACAAGATATTTCGGAGGGACATTGCTCGGCACAGGCGGATTGGTAAGAGCCTATACAGATGCAAGTAAGGAAGCGCTCTCTAATTGTGAGACAAAGCTTATGGAAAGACTTGTTCCGGCCGATATAAAAACCAATTATAACGATATTGGCAAGATACAGTACATACTTGGTAATCGGGATGTTAAAATACTTGATACATTATATACTGATGATGTATTGATAAAAATACATTTAAGAAAAAAAGAAGCAGACAGTATTATCAAAGAACTGACTAATGCAACATCGGCAAGGGCAGAAATTGATATTTTTGATGAGATATATGGATAACGGGGGACAACGAAATGAAAAGATTTCAATTTGAATACAGCAATGAAAGAATATTCGTAAGAGAACTTGAAAAGTTAAGAGTATGGGTAAAAAGACAGATGGTACAAAAAATGCTTTTTCACGTGTTTTGTGAAACGGTGGATAAAGAACGCATAAAGACTGTATGTGATTATCTGGAAAAATATTTCCCTAATGCAGAATATATAGGTTGTACAACAAGCGGAAATATCGTATCGGGAGATAAGGGCAAGAGTGATATATGCGTATCCTGTACTATGTTTGAATATCCTGACACTCAGTACAGAGTGTTTCAGCTTCCGATTGAGGAACACTCACTCGAAGTAGGACAACGCCTGAAAAAATATATTGAAGAAAATCCATGGGTTAAATCCGTGGAACTCCTTACTACCATAAATGGAATTTCCATGACTAAGTTCTGTGAATCCTTTACGGATTGCAGAAAGGATGTATGTATATTCGGTGGTGGAGCATACAGTCCGGATTTAAGCTGGAATAACGGCTTTGTATTCTCAAAAGGACATGAGATGACGGATCAGGGTGTAGTTCTTCTTATGACCGGTGGAGATGATTTTCATCTGGTTACTATGCATATTACCGGATGGAAACCTTTAGGACGTGAGTTTATTGTAACCAAGGCACAGGATTCAAGACTTTATGAGTTGGATAATCAGCCTGCATTCGATGTATATTACAAGTATTTACATATAAATAATGATGAGAACTTTTTTGAGAATTCTCTTGAATTCCCAATATTTTATAAATATCACGGAATAGATATTCTCCGTGCTCCTTCTTCAAGTAATGAGGATGGCTCACTCAATATGACTTCCGTTGTAGAGGAAAATGTGAGTGCGAAGCTCGCCTATGGAGATCCTGAGGTTATCGTGGACAGTGTAAAAGAAGAGAGCTTAGCTGTTGCTAAGTTCCAACCTGATGTAATAGATATATTCTCCTGTGCGGCACGACTGATGTACTGGGGTTCGGAAGATGTCGGAAGGGAGACTATGCCTTTTGAAGCAATAGCTCCGACTGTAGGTTTTTTCACATCAGGTGAGTTCCTGCGTACTGAGGAATTTGTTAATCAGCATAATGTAACCTTGGTCGTGGCTGCAATGCGTGAGGGTGATGCAGATGAAGATGTGGAGATTTTCCATATGCTTTCCGAAGAAGAGAAAAGCGGAAAGATTAATATGATCAAGCGTTTAACTACTTTCATAAATGCAGCGACTGCTGAGATGGAAGAAGCAAACAGAAAGCTTGAGCTTGCTGCGATTTCCGATGCTATGACAGGTCTTTTGAATCGTGGTGAGATTCAGCGAAGAATAAGTGACTGTGTCAGAGATAATTCCGATACGTCAGAGAAAGTAAGTCTTATTATGATGGACTTGGATGACTTTAAAAAGGTAAATGACACTTACGGACATAAAGAAGGAGATAATGTGTTAATCGGACTTGCAAATGTCTTAAGAGACACTTTGAAGGATTGCTATATAATAGATGGTGAAATAGGCCGCTGGGGTGGTGAAGAATTTATGATTCTTCTTCCGGGCTTTTCGACAGACAAGGCGAAGATGATAGCGGATATACTCCTGAAGAATTTCTCCGATATTAATTTTGAACTTGCGGGGCATCAGACTATGAGTCTTGGCGTAACTGAGTATATTAACGGTGAAGATGTAGATGTTCTTACCATGCGTGTGGACTCAGCACTTTATGAGGCCAAGGCAAACGGTAAAAACCAGGTAGTTGTAAGGTAAGGAAAGCTTTTAACGACCATATTAAATGGATAAAAAGGAAAGAATAAAAGTTACTACAAGAGCAATAAAAACAATTATAGGAAGCACCTTCGATAAGAGGGTGCTTTTTCTGATTACTACGCTGAGTATCAATGAGAATATATAAGTAAATATAATGGTTAAAACCAGATTAAGTATCCTGTTAATACTGTATGATGAAATAAGCATACAGATAATGCCGGTAAAAGTAACAGGAAGCATAGCTGTTATAATATATAAGCTTCTTAATACGAAAAGCTCACTTTTTTTCAGTGCAATATAAATACTTTTCTCAGCATCCTGAATATAGGAATAAAGTCCGAGCAGACCTGAGAATAATATAAGAAGTATAGAGATTTCATATATAGGAATATTTACCTTGTAGGTCATGGTTTCATAGTTATATTCGCCATTGGTTAAGTCAGACATTCGGAATATTTCATCACCGCTAAGATAGTCGGACATTTTTTCGGTCACTGTATCTCTGTAATCATATAAGTCTGTGCTGTTTATAAGTATGTCATTTGAACATACATAGAGAACATTGTTAAAAAATGTCTCTGTTATGGCAGCTCCGAGTGTGGTAGATGGCAGAGTATAGAGAATTATTTTGTTTTCGGTATTTGAGTCTTTTATATATTTAGCAAAGAAATTATCGGGAATTATATAACCGCATTCAGCTTTGCCGGATTGTATGTCAGAGAGAAGACTTTGCTTGCTGTCTGTAAAATAAAATTTATACAAAGAATTATCTGCAAGGAGCTTGTCGCTAAATTCTGTGGCATAATCCGATGTGTCTTCACAATATACACCTACTCTTATATCGGTACTTTGTTCCTTTTCAGGAAGCAGATGGTATATTACGGTAGATACAATAAGGATAAGAAGCATCGAAATATACAATTTTTTCTTTAATATTCTTTTTGATAAAACGACAAATCTGTTGATTAATCTCATGTCCCGTAAACTCCCTTATCCGAATAATGAAAAAGCAAGGTTTGAAATCATATATTGCCCCGGTGTAAATACAGATATTTGTTTTATTATATGAGGCAGCATTGAGCTTGGAATTATTCCGCCGCCAATATAAACTATTACCAGTGTTATGAAAAGTATTGCCATATTTCCGGAAAAGACATTACTGCTTATATTTGCAATAAGAGCAATAATAAATGAAATACCGATTATAGTCGGCAGAACTGTCAATATGCCGATTGGATTTATATGCTTAAATATAATGCTTATTATAAGATAGCATGGAAGATAAGCAAGAATAAGTGCCGGTATGCAGCAAATAAAATTACTTGTAAAGAAATGAATGCCGCTTATATGATATGTCTTAAGTTTTGGACGTATACCTTTATCATAACCTTGCATATAAGGCACGAGAATAAAAGACATAAAAAGCAGACTGAGCAGAACCGCAACACTTATATAGTGTTCAACCAAACTGTAGATTCCGTTAGAAGAGGCTTCTTTTTCTTCAATCACTTCGTCCTTTGCAAAAACTCTTTCAAGAAAAACTATATTGGAAGCATCGTATACATATTTATATTTTTCTTCGTTGAAATTATTTTCACGTGCCACATCAAGTGCGCTGTATATAGCTGCCTGTGCAATCCCAAGGTAACCTGTAAGCGACATAAAAAGCTGATTGGATACATACGAAGCCAGGCTTGTATTATCTCTGACAATTATATCAAGTGGTGGATTGGTGCCGTTCATAACACCATCGAAAAAACCTTCAGATACATTGACAAAGAACAAAACTTCATTAGAATCAAGCAGGGCATATCCGTCATCTATGCTGTCAACCTCTATTATATTAGCGGTTTCGTTCATGCTTTTTAAGTTCTCCAGAAAATTTACTGCCATGGAAAGATACTTGAAATCCTTATCTTGTGATGGTATATAGTAAGCTATTTTTACTGCGTTATAAACATTCTCTTTGTAAATGTTTTTGGACACGATAAAACCTGCTGTACCACAGAATGTGAGTAGCAGTATAACAGAAATAATTATTGAAAAAATGTATTTTCGCAATCTTTTTATATCTGCGGATATTAAGTTGAAAAATAATTTTCTTCTTGTCATCTTAACTCCTTAGAATGTCGACATAGCTTATATTGTTTGCCCTTAATTGTGCAGTATCGATCAGACCTCCGTTTTTTAGCAGGAATACCCGATTGCAGAATCTGAAGATTTCCTCCTCGTGAGATGCAATTATTATTGTTCCGTTATTTTTCAAAAATTCCCCCATGTATGCGAGAATATCCTGTTTTGCCGGAAGGTCGAGAGCTGCAAACGGCTCGTCCATTAGAAGAATGGATGGATTATTGATAAGTACCGTTGCAAGACTTAATCTTTTTTTCATTCCTCCTGACTGCCTGGATACGGGAGTATCAATATAGTTGTTAATTCCAAGCTGAACCAAAGGCGGTTCATTAAGACGTGACAGGATTTCATCTTTTTTTAAGTCACACCACATCTTGATATTGTCTACGGGTTTTAATTCATCGAACAGAGGATTTTCCTGTGGCATATAGCCTATAGCTTCATTGGAATATTTTTCCGCTATACAGGATAGCAGAGTGGATTTGCCTGAACCGTTCAAGCCTAAGATTCCGATGGCTTCACCTTCGTTTGCGGTAAAAGATATGTCGTTTAAAATTTGTTTCTTGCCGTATGATTTTGAAATGTGCTCTATATTAAACATTTTTTTCTCCAAATACAAAAATTTTAAATTATATATTAATAATCTTCTTCAATAACCTGAAATTCGAGATAATCAAAATCTATTTTGTCCATAAAATTATCCTGAGTAAATCTGGTTTTTGCAAATTGTATAAAGTCCTTCTGATTAAGATTGAGCCAGTATGGTTTAGGAAGCTTTAAACTTTGACATATCTCATCTAAAGCCGCGTAAACCTTTCTCGTTCTATTTAAAGTATTGTCCTCAATGCATGCTGTGTATTCTTTTACTGTATGACCGCGTTTTACGGTTCTGCCCCATACCCTGAACATAGTTTACCCCTTTGTATGCTGATTTAAGTGTATAAATTTTACAATGATCATCATATATTATAATTTTTTTAAAGAAAATAGTCCATAGTAATTAAAAAAATGATAAAGAGTGATAAAAGGCTAAAAAAAGATAAATGTATTTTGAAAAATAAGAAAATCTTGAAATTATTTCTTTGATTATATGTGTATTTATGGTAGAATGAGCGAAGTGCATTAGATAAAGAGTGGTGAATGATATGTATAAATTGATTACAACAGATAATAGTGCAAAAAGAGGAGAACTTCATACGCCGCATGGGGTTATTGAGACGCCTGTGTTTATGAATGTCGGAACGGTGGCAGCTATCAAGGGTGCGGTATCTACAGAAGATTTGGAAAATATCGGAACCTTAGTTCAGTTGTCCAATACCTATCATCTGCACGTAAGACCGGGGGATGAGCTGATTAAGAAGATGGGCGGTTTGCATAAGTTTATGTCGTGGGACAAGCCTATACTTACTGATTCGGGTGGTTTCCAGGTCTTTTCATTGGCCGGGCTACGCAAGATTAAAGAAGAAGGCGTATATTTTAATTCTCATATTGACGGCAGGAAGATATTCATGGGACCTGAAGAGAGTATGCAGATACAGTCGAATCTTGCATCTACTATAGCTATGGCTTTTGATGAGTGTCCGCCTTCTGTGGCGGAGAGAAGTTATATTAAGCCGTCAGTTGACAGGACTACAAGATGGTTAGCAAGATGTAAGGCCGAAATGAAGAGGCTGAACGAGCTTCCTGATACGATTAATAAGAATCAGATGTTATTTGGTATCAATCAGGGAGGAGTTTTTGAGGATATAAGAATCGAGCATGCAAAGGCAATATCTGATATGGATTTGGATGGGTATGCCATAGGAGGACTGGCTGTCGGTGAAACACATGAAGAGATGTATAGGATTATCGAGGCAACAGTACCGTATCTTCCAAAGGAGAAACCGACTTATCTTATGGGAGTAGGTACGCCGGCAAATATTTTAGAAGCCGTTGAGCGGGGAGTGGACTTTTTTGACTGTGTTTATCCGTCAAGGAATGGCAGACACGGACATGTATACACAAATCATGGAAAGCTTAACTTATTTAATGCACAGTATGAGACGGACGATGAGCCTATTGAAGAAGGTTGTGGCTGTCCGGTATGTAAGAGATACTCGAGGGCATATATAAGACATTTGCTTAAGGCAAAAGAAATGCTTGGAATGAGATTTTGTGTCTTGCATAATTTATATTTTTATAATAATATGATGAAAGAGATTCGAGAAGCCATAGAGGAACATCGTTTTGCTGAGTATAAACGGGACAAGCTTTACGGCTTTGAAAATAAGAATTAAATTACAGGAGGAAATATAAATGATTTTGGAAACAGCAAGTTCTACGAGTGCCGGAGGAATGGGTGGAGTAGTAATTATAGTTTACTTGGTTTTATTTGTAGGACTTATGTATTTTATGATTGTACGCCCACAGAAAAAGCAACAGAAGCAGATGGAGGATCTTCATAATTCCATGGAGCCGGGAGATACTGTTATGACGACAGGTGGATTTTATGGAACATTGCTTGATATAGTTGATGATACAACAGTAATTGTTGAGTTTGGCAATGACAGACATTGTAGGATTCCTATGCATAAGAATGCCATAGCTGAGGTTGAAAAGGCCGGTTCTGCTGTTGTTAAGGATGATGAAGTGGATTCTGACGAAGGAAAAAACGACAGCAAATTAGGCAAAGAAAAAAAGTAAAAAACAGTAGACTTATTGCGTGATTTGTGAGAAAATTATTTTATAATATTTGAAAGGAGTTTCGACATGATTTACACAAAGGAAGTTGAAAACATGTGTCCGGTTGCTCAGGGAGTGCATCACGGAAGTGCACCTATTCCTGAAGAAGCAAAATGGGTACAGGCAAAGGAAGTAAAAGATATCTCCGGTTTTACACACGGTGTTGGCTGGTGTGCACCACAGCAGGGTGCCTGCAAGCTTTCACTCAATGTTAAGGAAGGTATCATTCAGGAAGCTTTAGTAGAAACTATCGGTTGTTCAGGTATGACCCATTCAGCAGCTATGGCAGCAGAGATTTTACCGGGTCTTACAGTTATGGAGGCACTTAATACTGACCTTGTATGTGATGCGATTAATACAGCTATGAGAGAATTATTCTTACAGATAGTTTACGGTCGTTCACAGAGTGCATTCTCAGAGGATGGTCTTGCAGTTGGTGCAGGTCTTGAGGATTTAGGTAAGGGTCTTCGTTCACAGGTTGGTACTATGTACGGTACACTTGCAAAGGGACCTCGTTACCTTGAGATGGCTGAGGGTTATGTAACTGCTATAGCTTTAGATGCAGATGATTTAATAATTGGTTATAAGTTCGTTAACCTCGGTAAGATGACTGACTTCATCAAGAAGGGTGATGATCCTAATACTGCTTACGAGAAGTCTTGTGGACAGTACGGAAGAGTTGCCGATGCAGTTAAGTTAATTGACCCACGTACAGACAAAGAGCTTGATAAGTAGGAAGAGGAGGTAACGAAGATGGCATTATTTGAATCATATGAAAGAAGAATTGATCAAATCAATAAAGTATTAAACAGCTACGGTATCTCCTCAATCGAAGAAGCAGAGAAGATTACAAAGGATGCTGGTTTAGACGTTTACAATCAGATAAAGGGCATTCAGCCTATCTGTTTTGAAAATGCATGCTGGGCTTACACTGTAGGTGCAGCTATAGCAATCAAGAAGGGCTGCAGAAGAGCAGCTGATGCAGCAGCAGCAATCGGTGAAGGACTTCAGTCTTTCTGTATACCGGGCTCAGTTGCAGATACCCGTAAGGTTGGTCTCGGACATGGTAACTTAGGTAAGATGTTGCTTGAGGAAGAGACAGAGTGCTTCGCATTCCTTGCAGGTCATGAGTCATTTGCAGCAGCAGAGGGTGCAATCGGTATAGCTGAGAAGGCTAACAAGGTTCGTCAGAAGCCTCTTAGAGTTATCCTTAACGGTTTAGGTAAGGATGCTGCACAGATTATCTCACGTATCAACGGATTTACATTTGTTGAGACTGAGTATGATCCATATACAAATGAAGTAAAGGAAATCTCACGTAAGTCTTATTCAGACGGACTTCGTGCTAAAGTAAACTGCTACGGTGCTAACTCAGTACCTGAGGGCGTTGCAATCATGTGGAAGGAAGGCGTTGATGTATCTATCACAGGTAACTCAACCAACCCAACCAGATTCCAGCATCCTGTTGCAGGTACATATAAGAAGGAATGTAACGAGAAGGGCAAGAAGTACTTCTCAGTAGCTTCAGGTGGTGGTACAGGACGTACACTTCACCCTGATAACATGGCAGCAGGTCCTGCTTCATACGGTATGACTGATACCTTAGGACGTATGCATTCAGATGCACAGTTCGCAGGTTCTTCATCAGTTCCTGCTCACGTTGAGATGATGGGTCTTATCGGTGCAGGTAACAACCCTATGGTTGGTATGACTGTTGCAGTTGCGGTATCTATAGAAGAAGCTGCTAAGGCGGGTAAGTTTTAAAAAACCACGATTTTATGCGGTTTCTATTATTACAAAAAAGTGCCGAAAAACAGCGGTAACTAACAAGTAACTAACAGGTAACTAACAAAAAGGGCAGCAGTATTGATGTACTGTTGCCCTATATTTTATGTAATTTTTTCGATTTCTTTTCTTAGTTGTTCAATAGTTCGGTGTGTATATATTTTTTCTGTCACGTCACGGATTGCATGACCGACTATTAGTTTTAATATGAAATCATCAATACCTGCATCCTTTGCCATGGTTATAAAGGTGTGTCGGGTATCATGAGGACGATGTTTTTGATTTAAAAATTTATTAACCTTGTTAAATCGTCCACGATACTTATCATATGTCATAGGTCCATTATCATTAAAAAGATAATCGCTTTTAATTTTAATAGCTTCATTAAATCTTTTTTTCACTAGATCATATATGCGAGAATGAATTGGTACATATCTATTACGTCCGGCATCTGTTTTCAGACCACCGAAAAAAGTTTTTTCAGATAGGTTGACATCTGACACCTTGATTATGGATAGCTCCTGAGGTCTCCATCCGGAATAGATACCTATTAAGATCATATCAACAAACGGAAAGTTTATGTTATCCCAAAGAGCCTGTATTTCTTTTTCAGTATATGGAATACGTTCAATAACAGGTTTACCATTTTTGACAGACTCGCATAATTCGGCATAGTTCTTGTCGCATATATCACACTTAAGGCAGTATTTATACATAAGATTGTATAGGCTTTTCATTCGTTGTTTTGTGGCTTGACCGACATCAGCATCCTTTATTGTCTGTTCAAGGTGATTAGCTCTTATATCTTTCATACGCATATTATGGAGAGGCTTTGAGTGATTAAAAGCACTAACCCAAGTCCTTTGTGCGCTTGGTACTATGTTTTCAAAATGAGACTGCGCCCATTTTTCGTATACTTCGGAAAAAGTAATACTGTTAACAGATATGTCATAAGGATTTTCGTTATAGTTGGCTAGAGCTGTAATAGCTTCAGCTTTTGTTTGGAAATAGCCTATTGTGATGTATTTCTGCTTGGCACTACCTTGTTCATCATCAATAAGCCATCCGGAAGTCTTACGTGCGATGTAAGGTTTTCGTCTCTTCCCTGAAAGTTTATAAACACTTCCATATCCATTTGGTAGCTTCATATCACATCATCCTTTCTAAAAAAGGGTATAAAAATACCCTGGTTGTCAAACCAAGGCAGATTTGATATAATATATGTGTTCAGAGTGTTTCTGCCTCAGCTGAAATACTAACAAGTTACAAGAGCCGTCCTTGCGCCAACAAGGGCGGTTCGATATTTAATTTGACAAAAATATGATTGTAGCATATAATGTACTTAACAAGAGAGCCGAACGCTGGGGGACGTCCAGCCGCCGGCAGTTAAGTTTTATTTAAAAAATAGCACTTTTCTTTAGGCAGAGGGTGCTATTTTTTATGCTTGTTTATAAGTATAACAAGAGTTATTACTGCGCATAGCATAATCACAAACTGAAATAAATCATTATAAGTGACCATTGGCACCAGCCCCTTTCCTGTTGTAGTCCAGCGGCTGAAACAGCTCCCTTTCGGCTCCCCGGTTAAGTACACTATATTAAATTTTACTTAAAAATTACAAATATTGTTGTATAAAATTATATAAATATAAAGTGGATTTTACAATTTGCGCCTTATCTCAACAACCTTTCCAATGATTTTAACAGGCTTCTGTTCTATATCCTCACTACTAAATATCATGGGGTCATACTCACTATTAATCGATATGAGTGCTAATTTATCGGCATATATTTTTAATCTTTTACAAACGGCATCATCGCCATTTACCATAGCGATAACTATATCTCCGCTTTCAGCCTCTGCCTGCTGCCTTACTATCACAACATCATTGTTCTTTATCTCGGGTTCCATTGAGTTACCTTTTATCTTAAGACCAAAGAAGTAGCCTGTCTTTGCCAAATCTTCTGGTATTTCCTCGGTATCGATTACATATTCAATAGCATTGAGAGGTATTCCTGCTGCCACACGACCTAAGACATTAATTGATACGGCTTTTTTGGTTTTAAGAATAGGTTTAATATCTTGGGCTTCTGTTAAATCACCCATAAGAGTACCGGGTTCAGTATTCAAAGCCTTAGCAAATATTAATATTTTTGATTGTGTTAAGTCGACTAACCCTTTTTCTATTTTGGCAATCATACTTTTGTCGGCATAACCGGTTTTGTGTGCTAAATCGGTTTGAGTCATACCTAACTCTTTACGCCTTGATTTAATGTTATGATAGAGTTGCAACATATATATTCACCTCGCTTTTCCTTATTATATAACAAGTGTGAAAATAATTCAACTTTTTTGTGAAAAAATGTTGACAATTATTCAACACGGTGCTATAGTACAAATAGTTGAATTAAATTCAACAAAATAATGAAAGGAGTTGAAGTTTTGAATCAGCTATTAAAGGAGAAGATTAGTAATAGCGGAATGACCATTACAGCAATATCAGATAGGATGGGCATACAAAGACACACACTATATAATAAAATATCTGGTAAGAATGAGTTTACAGCTTCGGAAATAGTCATATTAACCGATTTGCTACATCTTAATAAGGCAGAAAGAGACGAAATTTTTTTATCTAAAAAGTTGAATTAAATGCAACTGATGATATAGTACCTACATCATACATTATTACATCTTGACAGATGTAATAATATAAAACCTTTAACCAAAGGAGGTGCTATATGAAGAAACACACAACATTGATAATCGATGAGTCTTTATTAGATAAGCTTAAAGATTATGCCTATACCGAGAGAATATCTCAAACAGAGGCATTAAAGAGAGCTTTAACAGAGTTTCTTAAGGATAAGGACAATGGCTTGCCACATTGGATGGAAGAACAAGACACTGGCATAGGGAGTTGGATGGACAGATAAGAGAGATTGATAAGCCTTTTGAAAATTCTGTAGGTAAAATAATGTATCCTGGTGACCCATCAGCAGATGCAGAGAATATATATAATTGCAGATGCACCCTAGTTGCCGCAGTAGAGGGTGTTAATATTGATTATTCAGACACATCATTAAGACATAATGCAAATCTTGGTAATATGACCTATGATGAATGGAAAAAAGAGAAAAAAAGCTATTCTGACAAGATTACCAAGCAAGATGATATTGCAGAAAACGTAAGAAAAGAGTATAATATTAAATATAGTGAGATTGCGAATTTGCCCGAATATGGCAGTAAGATGGGCGACATAATCATACATGAAGCAGAAGTCGATAATGTAGAGTATATAAAGCCTGAAAAGCTATCAAAACCTCTAACAACAGATGAAATAATTAATAAGATAAGCGGTGGAGATATGACCGAAGGCTCTTGCGCATCTGTTGCTTTATGTTATATTGGAAATAAAAACGGATATGATGTTCGCGATTTTAGAGGTGGAAAGAGCCGAAGCTTGTTTTCTACTGTTCGAAATCAAAAGGCAATTGCAAATCTTGAAGGAGTTAAGAGTTATATAGTTAATGATACAAATGATTATATAGCAGTAAAAGAACTTTTGAAAAACACAGTAAATGGAAAGGAATATCTGTTATCAACAGGCAACCATGTCGCAATAATAAGAAAAAACGAAAAAATATATGAGTACATGGAATTACAAGACCCTTATTATAATGGATATAAAAGGCTAACAAATAATACATTAAAAGAACGTTTTAAATGTAAAAAAACACATTCAACGTATGGTGTAGAATTAGGAATTGACAATGTGCTGATTGACATTGAAACCTTATATGACAATGAAGAATTTAATAATATATTAGGTTATATTAATACAGCAGAATCAAAACAAAAGAAAGGAGTGTCGGGACATGTTAAGTGATTTCTTTAAAGAGAAACCAAATGATAAGATATGGTGGATAGAAAATCTTGAAACGCGTGGTGAATATCTTTTTAGTTTTGATAAGAAAAAGATTTTTAATATGTTTCGAGATTATCCTCATGCTCTTACTAAAGAACAAAAAGAAATATTTGATAAAGAACAGCCTTATTGGGCTAACTTTTTTAAAGATAGGAGTGTTAAAATATAGATGCCTGATTTATTTTCAAATGTAGCAAACATCCAAATTACAGCTGATAACACGGATGAAGTATTAAGATTAATGGAATCAGCAAAGGCGGCAGCTCTTGAAGAGATGGGGCAAGTAGGCGAAACTTATGCCAAGATGAAATGTCCTGTTGATACCGGAAGATTAAGGAACAGTATAACGCACACTTCCGATGGCAACTCTGCATATATCGGAACTAATGTTGAATATGCTCCATATGTGGAATATGGTACTGTTAAAACCACTGCACAACCATTTTTGAAGCCTGCAGCAACAGAGCATACAGATACCTACAAAGCGATAGTAAAGAAGCATTTAGAAAATGCATAAACTAACCTACCTTATGGTAGGTTTTTTATTGACATGAACAAACATATGAGTTATTTTAAGAGTAGTTGAATAATAAACAGAGCTGAGAACATCCAGAATGTCAAAGAGCCGATACCTATGTACTGATTGAGTCAGTATGTAGTTACCGGCTCTTTTTTGTTTGTTATTCGGAAATCTAATTTGCAAAGAATCGCAAACCGAAGAATAGGAGATTGATTATGGCATTAAGCAGAAAATATCTAAAAGGTATGGGATTAACCGAGGAACAGGTTAATGCAATTATTGAGGCTAATGAGGAAACGATTAATGGTCTCAAGGAAGAAATCGATAAGCACAAGAATGCTAACGAGACGTCTTCAAAAGAGCTTACGAAAGTCCAGAAGGAATTGGACGAGTTAAAGGAATCAATTGAAGATGCCGACAAGAAGAATCCTTGGAAAGATAAGTACGAGGGTATCAAGAAGGAGTTTGATACTTACAAAGCCGAGGAACAGGCAAAAGCAACCAAAAACTCTAAATTAGAAGCTTATAAGGCATTACTTAAAGAATCAGGTGTGTCTGAAAAGCGTTTATCTGCAATCCTGAAAGTTACAGATGTTGATAGTCTTGAGATAGACAAGGACGGTAAGCTTACTGATGCAGATAAACTCAAGGAAAGTATAAAGGATGAGTGGGGCGAGTTCATTGTAAGTGAACAGTCTAAAGGAGCAGACACAGCCACTCCTCCGGACGGAAACAAGAATGTTAAAGATTTGGATAGTCTTGATATGGCAGATTATATCAAGGCAAGAAAGGAAGGTTAATTATGGCAAATACTTTATTAACACCTAGCATTATAGCTAAAGAAGCTCTTATGGTACTTCGAAACAACGCTGTAATGGCTAATTTGGTACATAGAGATTTTTCGGACGAGTATGCGAGTGTAGGAGACACTATCACTATCAGAAAGCCGGCGACATTTGTAGCAAAGGAATTTAATCAGTCAAACGGTATAGAGGTTCAGGATGCTGTTGAGGACAGTGTTAGTGTCAAGATGGAATAATTATTTCAATGCCAAAGGAACATTACAGTGAAGCACAACGCGAAGCAATGAAATATGCTGAAGCAATGTATGCACCATTATTTGGACCAACTGTAAAGAAAATTCTTTCGATTCGAGAGAGAATAAGTGATATATAGAAAAGTTGACATTTATTGAAAGAACGAATAAAATGTGAGCATCAGTAATTCGTTGTTCTTATTTTAGGGATACTCTGTGCACTGTCAACTGACAGTAAGTTTACTTCATCCGGTTTTACATTTAATTTGACAAAAATATTATTGTAGCATATAATGTACTTAACAAGGCAGTCGAGCGATAGATGGAGCCTATCCGCTCAGTAAAATGTATATTATAGAAATAGCACCTGACTTTACCAGAGCTGAGGTGCTATTTCTTATTTGATGTAAAACTTAAAATAGCTACAATAAGTAATGCAATGGTAAGAATCACCATGATTTCCTCATACGAACTCATAAGCACCACTCCTCTCCAAGACTAAAGCGGAATGGCTGCACCCCTCGGCTGCCCGGTTAAGTACACTATTAAAATATCAAATATCGAAGTTGCGCCGGCGCAACTATTCATTTATACCTATTAACTCATAAAATAAATCTTCAGAAATATTACTTAAATCCTTATCTTCAAGTATTAAAGCTTCAGCTTTCTTTTGTTTACTGCTTTTTCCATCCTTTATTGTTTTACATAAATCATTATTTCCCATAATAAGATAATTAGTTTTGTTGTTAAACCACATACAGACAAGCTCATTGGCTATAATTTTAGCAGATACAATATCTTTCGTTCCCTTTTGTCCGTCGAATAATCCCATATTTAATTCATCTTAGTATTATAAATTTACGTTTATGGAATACATACTTTATGCTAATATAGAATTTTATAAATATCAAGACGATTTAAAAGTTAAAATTATAACTTTTCTCTTAACTCCCCAACATTATCTAATATTTTAATCGGTTTGCTTTCTATTTTTGCTTCACTAAACATCATAGGCTTATATCTTTTTTGAAACAAATCTGATACATTTTCCCTGTAGTATATATTATAATCAGAATGAAAACCGTATTTGGTTATGTTACAGGGAGTGGAAATTATGAGAAAATTATTTAACAAAAAGAGGTTGATATATCCTTTGGCGGTTGCTTTGACTATAGCAGTTATGGGTACAGGCTGTGAAAAAAATGATAATAAGGTAATTGATTACGGTGTGGCGGATGGTACACCTGCAACTGCTTCAGATGGTACAACGGATTCCGTTGCCGTACAGGGAGGTCTTCGGGAAAGACTGGGAACGGAGAATATTGTATGGCAGGATTCCTTTGAATCAGGTGGGGAGAACTATTCGGTAGATATTGAATATACGATTCCTGATGTTGAAAGGGTACCTATATATAATTTCAATCTGTTATCTGATGTGGATAGTAAGGAACAGGAGATTCTTGATAATCTATTTGAAGATAATTATTCTGAAGTACATGAAAATTATATGTTTGATGCTCAGAGAATGTTTACTGAGGAGGATTATTTTGATGGAGAGTTATTGGATTTGTCCGGTAAAATCTCATATTATTGGGAAGGTTATAGCGGTATGGCTGCTGATAATAATATGGAATGGCAAGAAGCGGATGAATCAGAGGAATTTTATAATTCATGGGGAGATTATAAGAATAATTCAGTTCACACTTATAGGGGAATGTATGAGAATAGGGAATATTATGCAGTCTTTTTCCTTAATAGGGATGATAAGTTCATAAACTTTAGTTTATTGCCTGTAGATGTATCAGAGTTTACAGATGGAAAATATGAAGAATATACTTACTTTTACGGAGTGGAATATTTATATGATTCTGACGGAGAGTTTGAATTGACAGCTGATGAGACAGATAATGTCTGTTATGAAAAAAAAGAAGAATTTTTAGATATGGCTAACGATTTTATAAATAATAAGCTTGCATCATTTGGTTCAATGTTTTTGTTTCAATCGTATTTCAGCGAAATAGGATTTAAGTCTGTTCAGGTTAGATTTTTTGATCATTCATATTATGATACGGATTTTTTATTAGATGGATATGTGTTCATGGCAAATCAACAGATAGCTGATATATATCCTATATATCTTGGTTCAGCAATACCTGCAAGTATCTCACAATGGTATGGCAGTAATTCAATATTGATTAGTTCAAAAGGTATACTTTGTGTTGATGATATAAGAATATATGCTGATTATTGTGCTCCTTATGCAGAGGATACCACTTTAATAGGAATTGATGCTCTTAAGGATACATTTAAGGATATTATGATGAACGAGTATGATGCATCCAAGCAGGTCATGAAAAACGTAACCTTTAAGAGTATGGAGTTTGATTATTATCCGCTGGCAAATCCTGAAAATGACAATGAATTTACTTATGTTCCGGTATGGGTTATAAATGCGGAGTCTAACAATCAGATGATATATTCAAGGGTTATAATTAATGCCGTAGACGGTTCTCTTGTATATATTGAATACTAAAAAATACTTAATAAGGGGTAATGAATATTGAGAAATATTCATTGCCTCTTATCATATACAGATTATACATATTTTTTTCGTTTGAGTTAGTGGTAATTGAATATATATTTACCTTTATATCGTCATTTTCATCAGGTGTGGCAATGTGATAGCTTTCAATATAAGACTTATTAATATCCGTATAAGCTATATCATTTTCACGTTTAATTTCAGCATTATAAAAGCTCTTGTTGAAGGATTGAAGTGCTGTAGCAGAAGGTTTAAATGAAATTCTTGTATTGCTTCCGCTGTATGAGACTGCTATCAGCTCGCCTGCTTCGTCTATCACTATGGTATGGATTTGGGTACCGTCGAATCTTTCTAAACTTACAACCCAATATATAGCTGCATATATTTGAAAGTTTGTATCAAGTGCTTTATATGCTTTTCCGGGATATGAGAGATATGAGACTATAATAAATGACGATAATGAGGTGACGGAGACAGAGAATTATCTGGTAGTTGCGAATTCTGCGCTGGTAACAAATGTATTTGGAACGACACCGTATGAGGTATGGATTAAAAGTAGTGACAGTGCGGATACGATTGACTATATTAATTCAAAACTTGTTGAGGAGGGCAGAGTGCTCGACTCATATATTACACTTGACGGAGAACTTGAGACTATGAGCAACTCGCCTGTTATACAGATTACAAATGGTTTATTTACGATTAACTTTTTGTTATCCGTTATATTGTCTGTATTAGGATTTTTGATATTCCAGATTACCGAAACCCGTGACAGACAGACAAGCTTCGGCATATACAGGGCTATGGGTATATCTATGAAAGAAGTAAATCGTATGATTTTTGCAGAGCTTTCAGGAATATTTCTCACGGGGATAGCTGCAGGGGCATTATCCGGTATGCTTACCACGGTATTTTTTATAAATATTTTTGCGACGGTATATATGCCGGATAAACACAATATACCTGTAGAAATATATGTTGACATATCGGACATGATAAGGCTTGGGGTTATATTTTTGGCGGTATTTGCTTTAACTGTTTTTATAATACGCAGGATAATTAGAAACCTCAGAGTGACGGAGGTGTTGAAACTTGGAGAGGATTGAAAATAATGAGATTATGGATATTCAGGATATTATACTGAAAGTTGATAATGTATCGAAGAGCTTTAAGCTTATAGGAAATGAGGAGCTTAAGGTTATAGACGGGCTGAATCTTAGCATACCTAAGGGTAAACTTATTATAATTAAAGGACGCTCGGGCTCGGGCAAGACTACTCTGCTTAATATACTTGGTGCGCTTGATGCGGCTACATCGGGTGAGGTTACATTTATGGACAGACAGTATTCTTTGCTTAGCGAGGAAGAAAAGGAATACATAAGAAGATATGATATGGGCTTTGTATTTCAGTCGATTGCTCTTATTCCGATTATGAATGCCTATGAAAATATTGACTTCGTACTTAGAAATGCAGGATTTAGAGATGATAGAGATGGCAGGATAAGGGAGGTACTTAGTCTGGTCGGACTTTCTGACAGAATTACACATTATCCTGCACAGCTTTCCGGTGGAGAACAGCAGAGGACTGCCATAGCAAGAGCCATAGCACACAGGCCGAAGGTTGTATTTGCAGATGAGCCGACAGGTGCGCTTGATACCTCGACGGGAATAGTGGTTGTTAAGCTTTTTAAGGAGCTGATTAAGCGGGAGGGAATAACTGTTATTATGACCACACATGATGAAGGATTGATGGATATGGCAGATATTGTGATAAGGCTCGGAGAGAATTAGAACTTATTTTGGGGGAAGACGGAATATGGATGATATTATTCTTGAATGTGATAATCTGGTTAAGATATATAAGACGGATGAGACTGAAGTTATGGCATTGCAGGGTCTTGAACTTAGTATAAAAAAGGGTGAGCTTATGGCTATAATCGGGAAGTCGGGCAGCGGCAAATCCACCCTGCTTAATATAATAGGCGGTTTAGAGAAAACCACAGCCGGCAAGGTCTTATTTAAAGACAGGGATATAAGTACATTTACCGAAAAGGAAATGATAGAATACAGGAAGCATAATATAGGATTCGTGTGGCAGAAAAGTATATTAAATCTTCTTCCGTATCTTACCGTAATACAAAATCTTGAAATGAATGGCACTATGAATGGAATGAGTAGGGCAAGGGCGTGTGAAAAGGGATTGGAGCTTTTGGAACAGGTCGGACTCTCGGAGAGGACAGACAGCTATCCGACACAGTTATCCGGCGGAGAACAGCAGAGGGCGGCAATAGCGGTAAGCCTTATGAATGAGCCGGAGATTATACTTGCAGATGAGCCGACGGGTGCGGTTGATGAGCGGACAAAGGACAGGATACAGGAACTATTCAGGAATCTTAACAGGAAGCTTGGCATAACGATTATAATCGTAACGCACGATGTAAGCCTTGCGGATAAGGTGGACAGAGTGGTTATGATATCTGACGGAAAAATCAGCACTGAGCGTATTCTGAAAGAGGAATACAGATTGAAGTTAGACGAACTTGAAGGATATAATTTTGAGGATTTGAAGAGACAAGGTAAGGATAGCCATGATGAATATCAGCTTCTGGACAGAGCCGGCAGGGTAAAGCTGTCAGAGGATATGCTTAAGGCAGCGGGAATTAATTCAAACAGAGTTAAAATTAGTGTAGTGGATAAGAAGATTGTTATATCATATGAGGAGGATGAAGAAGATGAACAGATTTAAGATAAGGGTGGATATTATGAGCAGGACTATGCCATAGACGGAAGTGAGATAGATGTTACATATGAGTATTTTGATGAGGGGAAGGAGTAATACATTTATATGCTGTATTGTATAAAACATAGTTAATGGCATATTTTTTTAATCTCGTCAAGCAGACGCATAGGAATTTTCATACCGCCGCGGCCCTTGCCCATCTGGATATTCGGTTTTACCACGCCATGAAAATCCGAGCCGCCGGATATCAGCAGGTCGTGGTGAAGCGCAATAGAGCGAAGCTTATCACTTTCATAAGAATTATTGGAAGAGTGGTAGGCTTCTACTCCGTTTAGACCAAGTGATTTCAAGTATATAAGTAATTCTTCTATCTGTGCATATCCGAAGTGGTATAATAATGGGTGTGCCAAGAAAGAACACATAGCATATTTGTTAAGTATGTCCATAGCTTTCTCACAAGGCACCTGTGGCTTTGGCAGATAATATTTACATCCTACTCCGATATATTTTCTGAATGCAACTTCCTTGTCTTTACATATTCCTTCTTCAACTAAAACCCTGGCAAAATGTGCCCTTGTTATGACACTGTCGGGATTTCCGTGCAGAAGCTTATCCATAGTTACATTAAGACCGTCCTTCTGCATAAGCTCAACCATTTTTATATTGCGGTTTTCTCTCTGTTCCTTCAGAAAATCAAGCTCTTTTTGGAGCTCTTCATTTTCATAATCTATATAAAATCCGAGTATATGTATTTCACGTTTTTTATAATAACAGGAAACCTCTATCCCCGGAACAATTTCTAAATCTTTGTTCTTAGTATATTCCAATATTTCCGGTATGCCGTCTACTGTATCGTGATCCGTAAGCGCTATTGCTTTAAGTCCCATACGGATAGCCTCGTCTGCTACTTCACTCGGTGTAAGTGAACCGTCCGATGCGTTTGAGTGTACGTGTAAGTCTATGAGTTCCATTTATATTACCGTATATAATGAATGACAGTAATTATTTCATTATATGTCCTTTCTTGTTGTTAATTTTTTTGCAATTTTTTGCGCGGTATTATTTTAGCACAAGAGAGCAGATAACTCTATAAAAATTTTGATTTTAAGTAATTTGATTTGTTATAAGTAGAAAATTGTAAAAAATTGTCATATTTTCTTCGAATCATACATATACATTAAATAGATAGAAATAATATGACTATTTGCATCAGAAAAATCAACTGATTTGCTAAAATTGATGAAAGGTGGTAACATAATAGTGTACAAAGATTTAACAGCAAAATCACTGGAAGCGAAGAATGACATATTTGCTAAAATATTCAATACACTGTTTTTTTCATCTGACGAGACGAAGATTATGCCGGAATATTTGACGGATGAGCCAACAGAGAGCATATATACGGATTACGATGGTAATTACAGAAATATGTACAGAGATGTATGTAAAAAATATTCTGTTCAGGATAACAACCAGTACTTGTCGCTTGTCTGTCTGGGAATAGAAAATCAGACTTAGATTGACAGAAATATGCCCATAAGAGTATTGGGATATACATATACTAATTATAAAAAGCAGCTTGACGACTATATGCAGGATAGAAAAGCCTTGCTAAAGCTTAGAAAAGAAGCAAAAAATAAGCAGGAAAAGAAAATATTTGATGAGAAAATCAAAGAATTAGGTAGATTTAAGCTAATCCCTGCTTTAACCTTAGTGCTTAACTTTAATAAGGTGCCTTGGTACGAGGCTGTTTCTTTAAAAGATTTGGTGAATGATGATAATCCCTACAAAAAACTGATGACCGATTTTAATATTATGGTTGTAGATGTTTTAAATCTGCCGATATCAGTTATGCGTGAGTTGTCTTGTGATTTTGGATATATTATGGAATTCCTTGCTACAGGGAGTATCGATGATAGTATATTATTTAAAGAACTGGAATATCCGGCTGCTTCGTTGGATATGCTTATAGCACTTACCAACGATGAACGCTACGAGTCGATAAAAAATGAAATGCTTATAAAAGAAATGGAAGGAGATGTTGTTGTAATGCATGAATTTCTGGATAAATTGGAAAGAAAAACTGCTATCAGTATGGCAAGAAATGGTATTGAATGTGGAATTGATGATGCTACACTGATAAAATTGCTACAAAAACAGCTTAATATTACCAACGAAGAAGCAAAAGAAATATTTGAAAAAGAGGTTATTCAGTTAGCGTAAAATGAGTTTTGTATCCAAAAACAAGTTGCAGCAGCGTATATCTTTTTAACTGTATTTTCCGTTGATATCTCCTCTAACTGCATATCTGTTATATCATAAGACTGTTTAAGCTTATTGAGTACATTTATTACTTTGGATTTATCTTCGTCAACAAGTACGGAAATCCAGTCATCATTAACCGAAACGGCAAATTCAGAATATTCTTTATTAATCTGTTATGCTTTTTCGTTTAAATTTTCATTCATTCTTATTTTCAGTGTACGATATGAACCAAAAAAGCTTTTCAGATATTCGATATCATTGTCATAGAGCATTTTTCCTTTATCTATTATGATGATTCGACGGCAGAGTGCATCTACGTCCCCAATATCGTGGGTTGTAAGGATTGCCGTAGTTTTATTTTCTTTGTTAAGAGTCTGTATCAGTATACATATTTTTGCTTTCATCGATACGTCAAGGCCGATTGTCAGTTCGTCCGGAAAAACGATTTTAGGGTTGTGAAGAAAAGCAGCAAGTATATTACTTAATATACGCTGTCCAAGTGACATTTGACGCACCGGTTTATGTAATAAAGGCTCAATATCAATCAATGACTGATAAAGCGATATCATATCGTTATAGTCCTTGTCCGGCACCTGATATACATCTTTGAGAATCTTTAATGATTCTACAAATTTTTTCTCATCCCTTTTTCGTATTTAACAGTTCAGATAATAATATCAATTATCATGATAAAATACAATTAAAATGATTTAAAATGCTTGCCATAATTAATTGAGTTAATTATAATGTAGCGTATATGTTGGTTGATATTAACATCATATAACATTAGGAAGAATGCAAATGCCACCGAACGATTGTGCGTGGCTTGGCAAATGGAGGAATGTGCGATGAGTAAAAATAACGAAGAATTAAAATCTAAATTTTCTAATATTATTAAGTTGATAATTATTGTAGCACTTGGTTTTGTGCTTTTATTTTATCCCGGAGAGACTCTCGATACTATGGTTAAGGTGCTTGGTGTAGTAATTATTGTAACCGGAGCTGTGGCACTTATATCATCACTTGCGCAGAAGGATAAGAATGCATATGTTATGTTTCAGATCGTAGGTGCACTTGTTGGAATTGTTGCGGGAATTATAGTGCTTACCAATCGAGGACTTGTCATTTCTATATTTCCTATTCTTACAGGTGTGGGTATAGCGATTTACGGAGCTTTCGGTATAGCGCAGGCACTTACCTTCAAGAAATATTATGCTACAGGCTGGCAGGCATCACTTGTTTTTTCGGCTATAACTATAGGAGTTGGCATGCTCATTGCGGCTAATCCTTTCGGAACCATGAATACTATCGTTAGATTGATAGGAATAGTTCTTGTATATAACGGAATTGTCGGAATTTATATGCAGCTTAACAGAAGAAAGAAAAATCTGGTCTATAATAAAAATGAAATTATAGATGGCGAACTTATAGAAGAAGATGATGAGGATTAGAGATATTATAAAGTATTAGTATTAGATGTGATAAGAAGAGAGTTACAAAAATGGATAAAGAATTAGAGTTAAAAAACGAAAAAAATAAAACACCTGAAGAAAACAAAATGGGAATTATGCCGGTCAAAAAGCTGATTGTCTCCATGTCGTTACCGATGATGATTTCGATGCTGGTACAGGCACTTTATAATATTGTGGACAGTATATTTGTGTCAAGAATATCCGAGGAAGCGCTTACAGCGGTAACACTTGCTTTCCCGATGCAGACACTTATGTTTGCGGTTGCTTCGGGAACGGCAGTCGGTATAAATGCACTTTTATCAAGGTCACTTGGTGAGAAGAATTTTGATAAGGCGGATGAGGCTGCCAATACGGGTATACTGCTTGAGTTTTTCAGTTATATAGTATTTTTTATAGTTGGACTTACAGTTGCGAAACCGTTTATTACTTCACAGACTGATAATATTACAATTCAGGAATATGGTACAACCTATACTGTTATCTGCTGCTGTGTGTCACTCGGCGTTTTTATGCAGATGACTTTTGAAAGGCTGCTCCAGTCAACAGGCAGAACCTTTCACAGTATGATATCGCAGATTACCGGTGCGGTCATCAATATGATATTTGACCCGATACTTATATTCGGTTATCTGGGTTTCCCTAAAATGGGTATAGCAGGTGCTGCCGTTGCAACCGTATTCGGTCAGATAACGGCATCCTGTCTTGGAGTATATATGAACATTAAATTCAATAAGGATATCAGACTTTCTTTTAAGAAAATCCTTAAGCCGAAGGCAGAAGTTGTCAAGACAATTTACGCTGTCGGTGTACCGTCAATTCTGATGATATCCATAGGTTCGGTTATGACCTACAGTATGAATAAGATATTAGGTAAGTTCTCCGATACCGCAACTGCTGTGTTCGGCTCATACTTTAAGCTCCAAAGCTTCTTCTTTATGCCGGTTTTTGGAGTGAATAACGGAATTATTCCTATACTTGCATACAATCTCGGAGCAGGTAAAAAGGATAGAATTCACGAGTCCCTTAGGTTTGCATTAAAGCTTGTTATTTGTATAATGATTGTCGGAACAATCGTATTTGAACTTATACCGGGACTTCTGCTTAAAGTATTTGACGCATCGGATAACATGCTCAGCATCGGAATACCGGCGCTTAGAATTATTGCAATTCATTTTCCGATTGCCGCCTGTAGTATAGTGCTTGGTTCGGTGTTCCAGGCATTTTCAAAAAGTATATATTCGCTGATTGTATCAATATGCAGACAGCTCTTGGTTTTAATTCCTGTAGCGTGGCTTTTGTCACTTACGGGAAATGTAAATAATGTGTGGTGGAGCTTCCTTGTGGCAGAGGTAGTGTCACTTACAATTACTCTTATATGCTTTAGAAAGGTTAACAGAGAGTTGCCGATATAATATTATACTTATCGCTGTAAGGGCGTGGTGGATTTGGCTCTTGGCTGTATAATGTATATGCCATATGACTAAGACTTCGGCGTTATATGGGCTTGCCAAGAACGCGCTCTCGCTCGATAAAAACGTAGGGGATACTAAGAATAATTCAAAGACAAGTGTTACGTATAATCAGATTACTTCGTAATCTATTATCCGAACCACTTGTCTTTTCGTTTTTCAAGTACCCGCGTTTTTAAACGGTTCTCTTGTACCCTATATGTCTCCTTGCCAAGAGCCAAATAAAAATATTTTTTTGTATTTTTGTATTGACAAATAATATTATATGTCGTATAGTATGCTCAAGAACAATATTATACATTGTATAGTATTATTGATAAAATAATATTATTGAAATTACAAGTGACAGGTCGCAAGAGCAGGCTTTACCGCTTATCCTTGTGGCAGATAGAAGATTAAGGCAGGTGATTTTATGGTCTATCAGTTAGGCGCTCCGCTTCTTGATGCGTGTGTTATGGCAGCACTTACAGATGGAGACGCATATGGTTATGTACTTACCAAGAGGGTTCAGGATGTCATAGATATATCAGAGTCTACGCTTTATCCGGTGCTTAGGAGATTGCAGAAGGACGGACTGCTTACAACTTATGACAAACCGGATTCAGGCAGGAACAGAAGATATTATTCGCTTACGGAATCAGGGCATGAGAAGCTTGATTATTACATCAGGGAGTGGAAAGAGTACAGAGATAAGATAAATACATTATTAGGAGGGGAAGTATGATGAGCAGTGAAAAGTATTTAACGGAATTGAGTGGATATCTCAATCCGCTGTCCAAGGAAGAAAAGAAAAGTGCCATGGAATATTATAGGGAATATGTGGCAGATATAGAGGCAAATGGTGAAGATATTGTGGAAAAACTCGGAACACCAAGAACTTTGGCTGATTCGATTTTGAGTGACAATGCTTTAAAGCAGTTTAATGATCCGGATGCAAAGGTTGATAAGAAGATGCATGGATGTCTTGTCGGCATACTTGCACTTTTGGCTCTTCCTATAGGTTTACCACTTGTCATAGCTGCACTTGCAATTATTTTTGCACTTTTCATAGTTGGCTTTTCAATCGTTGTTGCTTTTGGTGCAACAGGAATAGGACTTCTTGTAGGAGCGATTGGTGCTGTGGTTGCAGGAGTATGTTTCTTATTTACCATACCTGTTACAGGTTTGACATTCTTCGGAATGTCGTTGTTTATGGCAGGCGTGAGCATACTTTTGCTTTTGGCGGCAGTTAAGGTTTGTCAGTTTATTTTCTGGCTTATAGGAAAAATATTCAACAAAACCTTGAGCAAAAACAACAAGGAGGTGCAGTAATTATGAAGAAGATGACTAAGGTATTATTAATTTTAGCGGCAATATTTATTGTTATTGGCGGAATTATTACGGCAATCGGTGTATTTTTAGGAGGACATACGGCAATAGGCTGGGATAAGGAAAAACATAAATTTGTGACGGCTGACGACAGATATTATGTGACAGGCGAGAAAACTAAGATTAATGAGTTTAAAAATATTGACATTGATCTGGACATGGAAAGTGTTACACTTATACCTTCCGATGATTTTTATATAGAATATGCAGTTTATTCCTATGACAAAAACGTAGTTCCTTACAGTTTAAAGAACGGTACACTTAAGGTTGAGGTTTCAGATAAGTTTTTTGTGTTTGATTTATTTGATTGGAATGGTAAGAAGAATGAGGACACATATATCAATATTTACTACCCTAAGGAAATGGATTTTGAAAGTTTGAATTTAGATTTGGATATGGGAAGCTTTGAAGTATCGGAGTGTAATTTTGACAGTATTTCAGCAAAACTTGACATGGGAAGCTTTACGGCAAAGGATTGTTATCTCGGTAAAACTGATATTGACTTGGATATGGGAAGCTTAGACTTATATAATGTATCTCTTGCCAAGCTCGATGCAAATCTTGATATGGGAAGCGCAGAAATTACTCTTTTGCAGGACGGAAAAAATGATTACGGATATGACCTTAAGGTAGATATGGGAAGCATCGAGATAAATGGTGAAGATGAAGGCAGCAAGTATAAAGTGGACGGCGATAACGATATAATTATCGACTGCGATATGGGCGATATCGAGATTAAAGAGAAGTGGTAAAAATGTGACATGGTGCCTGTTCCTATGTCGCAAAGTATTATCTTTTATAATCTTGATTTTAATTCCATAAGTATTATAATAGATATCGGAGGCGATACTTATGTTATTTGAAGATGAAACAATCAATATATTTGACAATGATATGGTAGGCATACCACAGATAATGCGAACTGACATTCAGGAAAAGGATGGAAATTATCTTCTGGAAATCGAGATACCGGGCTTTTCAAGAGAGGATGTCCAGGCGGAGCTTGTGGACGGAAGACTTACCATTATAGCAAACAGAAGATTCGACGATGCCATAGAACAGGATGAAACCAAAATCCACTACATAAGACGTGAAAGACTTGTGGGCGGATGTAAGAGAACCTTCTATGTCGGCAAGAAGATTAAACAGGAGGATATAACCGCAGCTTTCAAAGACGGCGTGCTTAACATCATAATAGCTAATCCCGAAAAAGCTGTAGAAGGAGAAGAGCGCAAACGGATACCGATTAAGTGATGGTTTGTATTCTGGGAGGAATAAAATGTCTGATAAAGGTAATGTAATAATATATCAATCTGAGGATGGTCTTACAAAAATTGATGTAAGACTTGAAGAGGATACCGTTTGGCTGAC
>JAFTFE010000152.1 GCA_017449765.1 Lachnospiraceae bacterium
CGGGAAAAAGGTCCACAGGACCTTTTTCTTAATCCGTCTCACCCCATCTTCCGCATACCCCATATAAAAAGTAATGTTTTGCAGATTATGACTGAGCATGTTAATTTGACTTTTCATATCAGCAGGAATTTCAAAAAATATTTTCTCTTGGCACAGAATGATATATGCATATATCCTATCTAATTAATTTGTTTTATTTTTGCAGTTTGTTTGATTTGGCATGTTTACATATTTTTTTTAGATGGTCAATTTTTTATATATCTAATGTTTTAAATTTAGTTATTAAGAAAAAACTAAAAAGTTGTTGTGAAGCATCCAGGATTACTATTTATTTCGTCTTATCTGATGTATTATATTTTGCTTTAAAAAAGGTAAAATAAGAAATTCCTCTGTTTTGTCTAATATGAAATATTCATATTAGATAAACAAGGGAAATGGTTATGGTTAGGGTGTGTTGCATATAATCGTGAAACTGGAATTTATGACTCCATTTCTTCTCGAATTTCAGATAGAAATCCCTGCATATATGCATGACGGATTTCTGCTATCTTTTTTGCTTCTTCTGTGTTCATTTCATCTTTAAGCAATAATAATTTATCGCTAAAGTGTTGCATGGAAGATTCTAATGATCTACCTTTCTTACCCCCAAAAGCAAATGTCCTTGCAATTCCAATTGCACCAATGGCATCTAACCTATCTGCATCCTGTACAATTTTTCCTTCAATACTCTCAGGATGCTTTCCTTTATTTTTACTGAATGATACTCCGTTTATCACCTCGCATATGAACTCAACCATATCACTTTCAACATTCTGACTATGTAGAAATATCCTTGCATTAATATTGTTTTCTGTATTAAAAAGTTTATGGTCATCGACATCATGAAGGAGTGAAGCCAATGAAACAACCATATGATTGGATTTCGGATATCCTTCTGCAATTTTACAAGCATTTTTATACACTCTTATTGAATGATTGGTATCATGCCCGTCTGCATTATTCTTGAACACATTATTGATGTATGCCTTGGCTTCCTCAATTACTCTTTCGTTCATTTCAACCTCACAAACTTCCATTTGTTGTACTCATTTATATTCAAAGTTAAAAATCTCTACGAACCCCAATTTATATCATTTAATTCTAACAGTGAATTAATGACATAATCGGGCATTACATCCGATGCCCTATATTTTCTATTTCTGTCTATTAGAACTGTTTTCATTCCAATAGATTGTGGACCCTTTATATCATCAATTAAATTATCCCCGACAAAAATACACTCGTCTACATTCCATCCACAACTTTTTAAAATTGTTGTATAAAATAATGGATTCGGTTTATATACTTGCATGTCTTCTGATGTATATATCTTCTTTATATTCAACTTATTCAAAGATAGATAGTGTAAAATAGAGTCTGTGTCTGTGGTTGAGCCAATTGCATACTCAACACCTTTATCATCTAGCCCATGTAATAATTCTCTTGTTTCTGGAAAAACTATCCTTTGTGAAAACAAAGTCCTAATCATCGGCTCGACTTCCTTGGAAGCATCAGCCTTAATCCCATATTTTAAGAACATTTCGCCAAGACTCAATTCAAATAGAGTTTTCTCATTTCGAAAAGGATGTTCATACATCATTTTCTTTTTAATGTCTTTCCATTCTTTATAAAACGCATCCGCATTTTCATTTGCATCAACATTTTTTAGTATTCGGGCAGTTGCCTCTATAGAACCCATCCCCGTATCGATCAAAGTTCCAAAACAGTCGAAAATAAAATACAAACTCATGTCCTCCCATCGCTTTTGCCGCCAACCTGGAAGTTATCGAGCTCTTTCTATTAAAAAGAGCCCTACAAAATGCCTATTTGTACAATTGATATAGGCTATAATAACACATTATATTATTGTTGAATAGTTTTTTGTAGAAATATCATATAACCACAGTATTTGATATTTCGAAATAGAAGAAATCTATTGCAAATATTTTACATAGTGTTATTATAATAACTGTAACGGAAAAACAGCCGCCCACAAGGTGTGGTTTGACTCCCAGTTTTAGGTTTATGAAATCAGCCTAATCCTACTCGTCAAAGTCAAGGATTAGGCTGATTTTTATTTTTGCTTTTTGTTCCTATTATCCAAATAGGCAAGCAATGCAACAATGATAGAAATTAGTGTTAATGAAATTAAAGCTGTATAGAATTGTTCTAAGTATAATTGTATTATGATAAGTACATGATATAATGTATCTGTTGTCTACCCCATACTGGCAACAGGAAGGGGGTGATAGTCGAGTGGATATATTTATAGCTTTTACTATTTCCGTTATGGCAGGTATAGTTTGCCACTATATCTGCAAATGGTTAGACGGAAATGATTCAGACAAGTAGCCTCGGATGCACAACCGTAAAATGTGAAGAAACCTCGTAAGTTGCCGCTTACGAGGTTTCGTTTTGTGATAGTCAAGTATATTTATAGCTTCTTGCCTAGGCACATTATAGCATATGCATCTTTAACATGCAATATTCATTTTTTGATTTGTCATATAATAAATTATGTCAGTAATGGAACATTTGAAATAGTCACATAACCTTGCAAGCACATCTGTATCTATTCTTAAAGGGAGATTAACCACACCTTGAACACGATTGTTTTCCCGTATAGATATTAACATGGACATAGAATAAAAACAATAGAATTTCATTTTCAGATTGTATCATTTCAAATACAGAATACTATATCAGACATAAAAAGAGGATAACCAGATCAATTCAATGGTTATCCTCAGATTTATTATATTACTTTTTTTGAAGAGGTACGCAAAGAGGTACGCAAGAATTTGGTGGCTCCGAAATCTCCTTTCTGTAAGTGTTTGTGATATGGGACATTATTCAAGTCCCATCTTCCGCGTACCTTGAAAGAAAAGGCAGGTGCACAAGCATCTGTCTTTTCTTTATGGCACGCTGAAGCGTGCCATGATGAATATGACATAACATACATAATCTACACTATTGAGAGTTTAAGAGAGGATATAGAATTATGAAATAATATAAATGTGATTAAATTCGGCATACTCGTGTGCCGAATTATTAAAATCAAGAATAATTTGATTGCATAAAAAACTATGTGTTATGCATTACATTATGAATCACATAACGTCTGGAATGTCGGAAATAATGTTGTAATACATTTATTCGGCATTCCAGACTGCTATATACAGCAGTATGAAAAATCTGTGTTTTTTGTATTATGTGGTACACATAATAAATGGTCGGTGTTATAATTACTATATAATTTCTTTTATATATGAATTGGGCAGTCCCATTTGTAAATCCGGCTAACGAAAGAAGGGATAGAGCAGAAACTGGATCATTCTCTGGAAGTGCTTGATATGTTAAATGCATACAAAGGGGTTGATAATTACCGAAAAGTAAGAGATAATATTAGTGCTGTATTTGTTTAAGGAGGTGTTGGTATGCCACAGATAAATGAACGTGTAAAGGTATCGGATTTGTTGGATATACAGGGTATATATATATATCTTAAAGATTTTAAGCCCTTGATGGGCGGTGCTATTGGAGAAGGGACAGTTGCATCAATTAATGGTAATCCCAGTTTTGAGGAATTGGGGTTGAATAAGCAGGATTTATATTGTGTGTATAACCCTGTTGAAAGTGATGATAATCTTGATTTTGAGGACTGATTTATGGACAATATCTTACTGGCAAAACTTAATAAATTATCATTTAGAGTTAGTATTGACGCTATATGCTGTGAGATGCATGATATATCAATAAGAGGCAATATTATTATAGATACCGGATGTATGTATTCAAATATTCCCTTACGGAGTCTTGGTTATACTGCTAAGGAGTGTGAAGAATTCAAGCGTAAGGATATTGAGAGTTATAGAAAAGGATTGATTAAAGCAAGTACTTCACACGGAGTGGAAACGGGTAATGATAGAGGCAAAAGAGTATCTGAGATGTCTGATGAAGAGATTTTGCAATCCACGGCGGTTGGGTTTAAGCATCTTCTGCAAAATGTAAGATTGGGAACCATGATGTTTAATAATTTGCCCGTAAAGTTAAATTATGATAGGACTAGTTCTATGCTACTTGGTATGAATGTTCTCAGAAATTTTGAGA
>JAFTFE010000153.1 GCA_017449765.1 Lachnospiraceae bacterium
CCGGAAGTAGAATTTACGGATTTAATTATTACAGCACAAAAATCCATAGAACTTGGCAGGGATATCCATGGTGTAAGATTTGACATTGATGTAAAGAGTGATGATGGAACTGTTATTGAGATAGAAATGCAGGTACTTAACAGAGGTAATCTTCCTCGCAGACTTCGTTTTTACAGTTCAATGGCAGATTCGGATATGCTTGAAAAGGGCGTAATCTACAGAAACTTAAAGGATAGCTATATCATAGCGATATGTCCTTTTGATTATTATGATAAAGGACTTCATAAGTACACATTTACAAACAGATGCCATGAGATACCTGAACTTGAAATGAATGACGGCACAACTAAGATTGTATTAAATGCTGTGGGTACTGCGGATGATGTTCATGGAAGCTTGAAAGAGTTTCTTGATTATGTAGCCGGTAAACCGTCAGATGATGAATATGTAAAGAAGTTGGAAGCAGCGGTATATAAAGCACGTCAAAATAAGGAATGGAGGCGAGAGTATATGACACTTATTATGAGAGATTTGGAAAATAGAGAAATTGGTATTGAGGAAGGACAGAAAAGAATAATAGAAAGACTTTTAAGGAAAGGTAAGACTGTAGAGGAAATAGTTGATTTATGCGATGTTCCTTTTGAACTTGTTGAGTCGGTGAAAGAAAGCCTGTTGGTATCGCAATAGAAATCTTATATTTTTACAAATTAAAACCCTTATCGGATCATTGACCGGTAAGGGTTTTCTTTGTTGCAATCTAATTTGCAAACATATTTTTTAAAGCATCTATCAGACTTCCAAAGCTGAAAATACATACAAAAGCTATAAGTATAAGAGTGACTATTCCGGTTATTGCTATATCTTTCTTTTGCTTATCATTCATCTGTAAAACTATGCGTGATATTATATAAATGACAAGCAGTATAAGATATAGATTAATCAAATTGGTTATATGTATAAGCTTTCCTGCATGAAGTATAAAAGCATATATAAGATATACTGCAAGTGCAGTTTTTTCATCCCATATATTTATTCTGTTTTCGGAAAGGTAGTTTTTAAATGCCCCTGTCGTAATAAGTAAAGCCATAAGTAATATGCCTGATAGTATGATTGTACATATAATTTCTTCTTTATTTCCGCAAATAAGGCTGTCAAAATAGCTTATATACAAATTATGTACCATAGTTGTAAAATGCCTTAAATCGTCCATAAAAAGCTTGTTATCAAGTGTAAGTAATAGTGTTGCTATGATTGAGTATAAAAGGAACATACCGTATGAGGCTCTTATCGTTTTTAATGAAATGCTGTAATTGTGTGCAAGAAGTCTTTTTTCATTATTTATCTTCTTATTCGCAAGCTTTTCGACATTTTCCTTTTGATGCTTTTTTAGATTTATGTATTCATTTACTTTATCTTTTGCTTTTTCCTCTCGTTCGTTTGCATTATTTAAGGCTATATATGCCTTTTCCTTAACGGCTTGGACTTCTTTCTTCATATCTTCTATGAATTGTTCTTTGTCTTTGGTAAGCTCTTTGTTTTCTCTCGATAGCTTGTCTATCAGAACCTTTTGCTTTTCGATTATCCGGCTCTCCAACGGTTGCCCGTTCAAGCTCTCGGTAGTATTGTTCAAGCTCTCTTCTTTGGCTTTCTTCGACATCTCTACTATTTTCTGCTTTTCGGCTAACCTGTCTTTTAAATTCATTTATCAATTCCTCCTTTCCGATATTCAGATTGAAAGTTTTGGAAAGATTGGTATCTCTTACCTTTTGTCCTTTGTCGTTTATAAAGGTTATATGTTTTCTTGCATCCGTCCATTGAGTATTCCAACCGTTTATTTTCATTTGTTCTATAAATTCGTCCTTAGAACTGCAATTTTGCATGGAGCTAAGGACAGCTAAGCCACAATCAGCAACATAGCTTTTCTTTTGTTCATTAAGTAACTGATGATATTTATCCTTAGACCATGCTATAAGTGTTCCATCCTCGATTTTGCTTCCATCAAAGTGTCTGCCCTTTTGAGCGATAGAAAGATTTCTTTTTTGGCACATTTCGTTGGTAAAGGCTTTCATCTTTTCCATATCCGATTTTGTATTATGAAGCTTTTTTCCGTCCACATAGCTTACGGTATTTGTAACAAGGTGGATGTGTATATGGTTTTTATCCTTATGAACACTTACAAGGGTTTGGTGGTTTGGAAACCATTTCTCAGCAAATTCCTTACCAAAGAAGAATGCATCCTGTAATGTTATTTTTTCGTCTTTATGAAAGGAAATGATATTGTGGTTATACATACGTCCGTTATCCTTTCGCCACAGCCTTTTTTCTTCAAGAAAGGTATTATATACGGTGTTCCATTTTATTATATCCGGAGCAGGCCCGGTAACATATATAAGGTCACTGTTGGTTTTGTGGTCCTTAAGTACATATTCAATGCAGTTTCTCATGGCTGCGTGAGATGTTGTTCGCTTATTGATTGTCTTATTGATTGCCATTTGACATTCACTTCCTTTCTGATATCCATGATATTTTCTGACATGCTTTCTAATTCCTCTGATGATGGTGGTATGCCTGAGGCATTGGCTATATGTGCTAATTGATTGATATTTACGCCTATACCTTTAAGCTGTTTATCCATATCGGCAAGTATATTAGATTGTTTCCTTAGTTCCATTACCTCATCATGTGATGAAACTTTACCTTTCATAAGACAGTTGATTATATATGATTGTATAGTCTGACCTGATGTATGGATCATGTTCATAATGTGGTTGTATTCATCATCAGACAGACGGATGTATATAGGATTATTTCGTTTACGCATGGCAGTACTCCTTTCTTAGTATGGCAAATTATGATATAAACGTTCGCTTTAGCGAATAGGTATATATGGGGGTTCCAAGGGGGTGAAACCCACTGGCAAGTTTAGCTTTACTAAAAAGACGCAAGTCTTTTTGGTAAAGCGGTGCAAATGTGGCTTGCCACTTTGCGAAACTTGCCTGACACAATGACAACGATTTAGAAGCTTAGGCGGTCGTTGTTGTTGTGTCGGTGAAGTATAAACTACAGCTATAGGATACATACAATCCCTGAGGAGTAGGAAACGGCTTTTGGGCAGACTTATCCTACTGAATAGTAGAATAAGCCTTAAAATACAATCCCATCGTCGTGAGGTATCCGTATTTTTGTTTCCTGACTAAAGTAATCCGTAGATTATCTTTCACGCTTTGATAGTCACCTCAGCTTCAATCCTACTACCAACCTTTTCAAGTTGTTACGTGTATCCCTTTGAACATTCACTAACAATATTCAAAGATAGCAAATTGCCCCCGCCACTTCTTTAATCATGGACTTAGTAAAAGCCTTTAGACTTCCCTTTGGTTTCGGGAAGAGCATCCCTGCTCTTATGAGGATTTGAGTGGCATTTCCTCCCCTTTGGTAATGCATCTGTATGGAAACTTGGGTATAAGATGCAACCCCGTAATTTTATTGTTAAGCTTACGAAACTTCTTCCTATGTTTATACTGCCCAAAGACCTTGCAGATAGCGGATAAATCAGCGATTTAGTGTTAGCCGGTTTTATCGCCCTCATTGTTTGCCACAATGCAGGCTTGGCGTATGATATAAGTTGAAACGCCAACTTCAACTTGGCAGCCTAAAACCGTCTGTTTTTTCTTATGACAAATAGAGAGAAAAAGCTTATAATCTGTCTAAGAAATGTCTAAGAATTTTTGTTTAAAGCGTTTTTATCCTGTATTAAATTGTGATATTGGAATTTGAAAAAAATTGATAAAGCCTGTAAATTGGCTGTTTTGAAATGCATTGATACTAATTAGATATTGCTAAATATTCTTCGGGACGCAGAGGTCGCAGGTTCGAATCCTGTCGCATCGATTAATCAGGAGAGATACCGGGAGGTATCTCTCCTGATTAGTTTAGGCAACTGAATTATAACTTGCAACTTTTGTAAGGAGCGAACGCATAGTTCGGGACGCAGAGTCGCTGCGTGCCGGTGGCACGCGTTAAGCGAGGACCGAGTCGGGAGACGAGACCGCAGGTTCGAATCCTGTCGCATCGATTAAGAAACCCTAATTAGGAGATATTATTCCCAATCAATATCATTATGTGATATGGTTTCTGTATCCTGTAATGCTTCTTCAAGCTCTGCCTTTTCCGTTGGAGTTAATTTTGTAAAATCAGGATCCCATGCAAGAACTAATTTTTTAATTATTTCAAGTGCAAAATTCTGTTCATTTTCCGGAAGTAATTCCATTAAATTAATAGCTTCTTTGGTTGCGGTACTCATAATTAATCAACTCCTTTTTTATTTATATATATCGCCTCTTGAGTCAATATTCATAATATATAATACTATTATATTATTATCATCTATGTAATTATAAATTATTCTGTATTTGCCAACCCTTAGTCTTTTTCTTCCGTCTGAATAACCTTGCAGCAGTTTAATATCCCCTTTAGGCGGGTTATGTGTTAAACCCTCAATAGCTGTCTTTATCCTTTGTTTTGTTGGCTTATCAAGACTATTAATATACTTTACAGCTCTTTTATTATACTGAATATCCATAATAAAATCACCTGCCTGTCTATATTTGATTTTACTTTATCACAATAACAATCAAAATGCAATTAAACTTATTGGCTAAAGCTGTATAATGTGCCTGTTGAAGTAAGCAGATGAAAGGTAAAGAACAGTATTTGTGGCAGATTTGTTGTACATTATGTGTTATAATACTTTCTGTGATAATAAATATAAGTAAATTGCTTAATTATTTAAATAATAAGATATTAAATTTTAGCAATATTTTTTGTATAAAAAAGTGTTGACAAATAAGCAAATTTATACGAAACTTTTTAAAGAAAGACCTCTGAGGCGAAAGATTGTCTCAAGAGGTTATAATGCGAAAACCAAACTCTTTCGAGATAATCGAAGGAGTTTTTTTATTGAAAAATATGAAAAGATAGAGTGATAAGTCAGAATGGGAGGTCTGTTATGGGACATAGAAAGAAAATAGGAAAGAGAATAGTTAGCCTTGTATTGTCGCTTTTCATGGCTGTTTCCGTGACAAACGTATCAGGAAATGTCTTGGTAGTACATGCTGCTGATGAAAAGGATATTGCTTTCCTTGGAGTCGGAACAGATGGAGTGGGGAAGGGGATAGCTAATCCGACTGCACCAACCGCTACGACAGATAATTGGACAGGCAGTTATGTATATTACGGCACATATGACGGTACAAATCCGACAAAGTACCGTGTGCTTCAAAGAAGTACAACAATATATAATTCAAATCCGACTATGCTTCTTGATTGCAACAGTATTCTTTATAATCATAGGTTTGATGATAATAACAGCAATGTATGGACGGATAGTGAATTAAAGACAAGTCTTAATGGTGAAGATTTCCTAAATAAAGAAAATGCGTTTACAGGTATTGAAAAGAATACTATTGCAGCAAGTACCGTTTCTTCACATGCACTTGTAAAAGGTAATGGTGATAAAGAAGTAGCTGATTGGACAGGGGATACATTTGTTAATTATGTAGCATTAAATGGTGAAAAGATTTTTGTACTGGATGCAGAGGAAGCTTCTACAAATTCCTACGGATACAGCACTACTAATGCTGGAGTAAATAACAGAAAGAAGACAGGCGACAATGATACTTGGTTGCGTTCCGCTAATGTTAATAGTGCTAACATTGCCGGCTACGTCCGTTCGGGAGGTGATTTGAATAGCACTGAAGTGAGATATGGATTCGTCGGTGTGAGTCCCGCTTTTAATATCAATCTGTCATCTGTAATCTTCGCATCTGTAATCTCAGGAACTGCAGGGCAGACAAATGCAGAATATAAGCTGACACTAAAAGACAGTGCTATGAATATTTCTATTGGTTCTGCCGGAGTATCAAAGACAGGAAATAAAATCATTGTCCCTTATAACATAACAAATGACACGACAAATAGCATATCGGCTACACAGGTTTCGGTGGTTATGACTAACGGAATATGGACGGATGCCGGTTGGAGCAGCAATGCAGAAAAGAAATATTACGGAAAGCTTAATATAACAGGTGATGTCGGAACGAGTGGTACAGGTAGCTTTGAATTACCTAATGATTATGTAGAAACTTGGCACATATATATCGTTGCGGAAAATGTTAATGACGGAAGTTTGACTGATTATGCCAGCGCTCCGGTAGAGATAACAATTCCAACACAGGATGAACAGACGGTTACAGCACCGGAAGCTAAAACGGGACTTAAATATACAGGCGAGGCACAGACACTTATTACCGCTGCTACGGTTACAACAGGTAATACGGCTGTGGGAAGTATAAAGTATTCCCTTGATAATACCACATGGTCGACAGAACTTCCAAAGGCAACCAATGCCGGAGATTATGAAGTATATTACAAGGTTGAGGGAAATGATGATTATTACGAATACGCACCGACAACACCGATTAGTGTTTCCATAGGCAAAGCAGCGGGTTCGATAAGCTATCAAACTGCTGTTGTAAATAAGACATACGGCGATGTTGCTTTTACTAACACACTTACTAAGACCGGTGACGGAACGGTTAGTTATTCAAGCAATAAGACAAATGTAGCTACTGTAAATAGCAGTAGCGGACAGGTTACAATCACAGGTGCCGGTGATGCAACTATAACAGCAACTGTGGTTGATGGAACAAATTACACATATTCTACAAAAAAAGTAAGCTATACACTGCATGTTGCAAAAGCAGATATTGCACCTTCACCTGTTGTTACAATGTCTGATTGGACTTATGGAGCAACAGCAAGTGAACCGTCAGTAAGCGGTAATGCAGGTAATGGTACAGAAACATATAAATATAAGGTTAAAGATGCTGATGATAGTACCTATACAACTACGAAGCCGAGTGAAGCAGGAACTTATACAGTTAAGGCGGAGATTGCGACGACGACAAACTATAATAGCGCTTCAGTAACAACTGACTTTAAGATTAACAAAGCATCGGGAGTTGTAAGCTACGCAACAACAAGTGTTGAAAAGCATTATGGAGACGTAGCATTTACAAATGACCTTACAAATACCGGTAACGGAGCAGTGACTTATGCTTCCGGTAATGAGGATGTAGCGACAGTCAATAGCGGAACCGGACAAGTAACTATAGTCGGTGTTGGCGAAGCAGTTATTACGGCTACGGTAGAGGACGGCAGCAATTATACCTATGCAGATGCCGACAAAACAGCAAGCTACACCCTGACGGTTTCTAAGGCTTTGGCACCAAGTTATTCAGATTTAGGGGACGGACAAAAGCCTACAGGCAAAACTAATCTTAAATATACAGGTAGTCCACAGGATATTGTGACTGCACCAAGTGAACCACCGACAGGCTATACGGTAGAGTATAGTGACGATAATGGTACAAGATGGTCAACAAGTATTCCTAAGAAAACGGATAAAGGTGAATATACTGTAAAAGTAAGATATGTAGGTGATGCAAATCATACTGATTTTGATGGTGATGATATTACGGTAAATATTGCAAAAAAAGATGCACTGAATCCATCAGATTTAACTGACGGACAAAAGCCTACAGGAAAAACAGGTCTTAAATATACAAGTGAGCCACAGGACCTTGTTACTGAACCTACAGAACTTCCAACCGGATATACAAAAGTTCAGTACAGCAAAGATGGCGGAACAACATGGACGGATGAAATTCCGACAGGAACAGAAACCGGAGATTATACAGTAAAGGTCAAGTATATAGGTGATGATAACCATACTGATTTTGTAGGTACAGATATACCGGTAACCATTGCTAAAAAGGATGCGCCTGAATTGACGGATGAACAAAAACCTGCAGGTAAAACAGGTCTTAAATATACTGGCGAGTCACAAGAACTTGTAACAGCACCAACAGAACTTCCAACAGGATATACAAAAGTTCAGTATAGCAAGGATGGCGGAACAACATGGACGGATGAAATCCCGGAAGAAACAGAAACCGGAGATTATACAGTAAAGGTCAAGTATATAGGTGATGACAATCATGCCGACTTTGAGGGTGATGATATACCTATAACGATTGGTAAAAAGGATGCACCTGATGTATCAGAATTAACAGACGGTCAAAAACCTACAGGCAAAACAGGTCTTAAATATAAGGGTGAGCCACAGGAGCTTGTAACAGCTCCGACAGAAGCACTTCCAACAGGATATACAAAAGTTCAGTACAGCAAAGACGGCGGAACAACATGGACGGATGAAATTCCGACAGGAACAGAAGCCGGAGATTATACAGTAAAGGTTAAGTATGTAGGTGATGACAATCATACTGATTTTGAAGGTGATGATATCCCTGTAACGATCAGTAAAAAGGATGCGCCTGATGTATCAGAATTAACAGATGAACAAAAGCCGACAGGTAAAACAGATGTCACATATACCGGTGAACCACAGGCGATTGTAGAAGCACCTTCAGAGCTTCCTGATGGTTATACAAAGGTGCAGTACAGCATTGATGATGGTGAGACATGGACAGACGAGATACCTAAGATTACAAATGCAGGAGATTATACTGTAAAGACTAAATACATAGGTGATAATAACCATACCGATTTTATAGGTAGTGATATATCTGCAACCATTGACAGAATGACTCTTAATGCAGATGATGTGACGATATCATTTTCTTCGGACAGCTATGGATATACCGGTAACGAAGTAAAGCCTGTACCGACAATAACCATTAAGTCAGGCGATAAAGTGCTTGATAGCAGTGATTTTGATATTATTTATACAAATAATACTGAGGTTGGAACAGCGACTATAACAATAGTTACAAAGGACGGAGCCAACTATGTATTTGGAACAGGTGATAATGCGCCTAAGACAACATTTGTTATAAGATTAGGCGGAAAGGAAATTAATACGGACGTTAGAAAGGATGATAAGTCACCTGAGGTAAAGGCTGCAAATCTCACAGATGAATTTGCAGAGTCTACTTTATCGGATGAAGAAAAAGCATTGATAGATAATGCGGTTGATCATGGTAAAAGCGTTGATATAGATTTATATCTTGATATAAAGGATATAAGTGATACAATCAGTACTTCTGATAAGGAAAAGATTAAAGCATATGCAACTAATACAGATAACATCGCATTCTTTGATATATCCTTATTTAAGGAAATAATCATAAGCGGACAATCACAGGGAGCAACTTCTATACATGAACTTACTACACCGCTTAAGCTTACTATAGGAGTTCCAAAAAGCTTTCCTGCTGTAGCTGATGGATATACAAGAACGTATAAGGTATTAAGACTTCATGACGGAAGTGTTACTGTACTTCCTACAA
>JAFTFE010000154.1 GCA_017449765.1 Lachnospiraceae bacterium
CCGGAACTACTAACATGAGAGAACTACTATCAAAGCATTCCATGTAGTACCGGTACGCTGTTACGGATTAGCGGTATCATTGTCATGGACTCGCGGTACCGCTCGTCCGGATAGGCGGTCTTATGACCGCGGAATATTCAAAAAAACGAAAGAAGAGGTTATCAAGACAGAAGTAAAGGATGAGGGATATAATGAAGAAGTAAAAGAGGATGAAAAATCAAAAGTTACAAAAGAAAATATTGAAGTAAAGAAAAGTATTTATGAAATTCTTGAAGAGGAAATAATGGGGCTTAATATTTCTGATGGGGAGAAGGCTAAGAGGTTATCAAGACTTATTAAGGTAAGGAGTAAGAAGGTCAATATTATGCTTGCCGGATCAACCGGTGTAGGCAAGAGTTCAACAATCAATGCACTTTTTAATATGGATGTTGCAAAGGTTGGCGTAGGGGTGGATCCTGAGACTTCTTTGATTAGCAAGTATGAATTAGATAATTTGATTATCTGGGATACACCGGGGCTGGGTGATGATGTTGAGAGCGATGTGAGGATTAGTCGCTCTATCCTTGAAAAAATGAGTGAACTTAATGAGAAGGGTGAGCCGCTTATTGATTTGGTGGTTGTTATACTTGATGCCTCATCTAAGGATCTTGGCATGTCATATGATTTGATTAACAATATCTTGATTCCTACGCTTGATAATGATGCGGAGAACCGTATCCTTATTGCATTGAATCAGGCTGATGTAGCTATGAAAGGTACACATTGGAATAATGAAAAAAATGCACCTGATAATGTTTTGACAGAGTTTCTTAATAAGAAAGCAGATTCTGTACAGAACCGAATTATGAAAGCCACAGGATTAAGTATTCGTCCGATTTATTACTGTGCCGGTTACAAAGAGGAGGGAGAAGAACAGTGTAAACCATATAATCTTACGAAATTACTGTACTATATTATTAAATCAATTCCGAAGGATAAGAGACTTGCTATTGTTGATAATATAAATGATGAAGATGATAATTGGCTTTATGATGATGAAAAAAAGGATTATAAGAAGCATATAAAGGAAACTTTTAAAGATATTATAAGAGGGTATATTATATTGAGATTTGATAATGGTTCAGACCTGGGTAAAAAAACATTGGGAATTCCTGGTAAGATTATTGGTGGAGCGATAGGTGCGGCTGTAGGTACTGTTCAAGGGGTTTTTGCAGCTGCTTCTGTAAGAAAATCTATTAAGACTCCCTGACAATTTTTTTCTTGATTAATTGAATAAATATGGTATAATTAAACCATATTAATAGTTATTAGAAACTACATATATCTGGAGTGTACGAAAACTCTTGTTTATTTTGAACCTACATTTACTTTTAAAGGGATTCCTAATTCGTAGATGGATGTCAGGCCTCGTATCGGTGGAAGGCAGAAGTCTACGTGCGGTCGCCCACCTAGCTTTGCTAGGAGTCAAAAGGCAGGAAACGGCACTCCGGATATATTATTGTATAGGAATATTATATGAAATCAAGTATTAAAAATATAATTCTTGTACTGCTTGCCCTGTGTGCAATAGCAGTTATCATAACTGAGGTTAAATCCCGTTTTGGAAAAAAACAAGTGAATAACGAGGATGAGGCAACTGTGACAGAGGCACAGATAGATATGAGTATGTATTACAGCTTTGCCGATGTGAAGGGTGAGGTATCGTATCTGGCTAATTCAAGTGAAGAAGAGGAAGCGTTAAGCAGACTTATAGATGTGTTGAATCAAAGTCAGCCTATAAATGTAGGATATGTCAGATCTGTATGTGAGACAATCGGCGTGGATAGTGAAGTGTATGCTGATGAGATAGGCGGCAAGGCTGATGAGGAGTATGTTTCTAAAGAACAATTTGATTCGATTTATGAGAATATTCAAGCGTCCGGTACGGTTGATGGACTTGGAAGATTTGATATATATGTGTTCGAGGTAAGGGAGAACATAGATGAAGATGGTAATTCACGTGTGAGTGTATTCGATGGATTCAATGAATTTGATATAGCGATTGAAATTCCTGACGAATATATGGACAAGGTGATAGACGTCTATATTAAAAACGGCAGTATATATAAGATTAACGGTTATGGTGATGATGAGGTTGTATTTGATAATGCATGGGTTGAAAATGCGGATAGTTCGGGATGTACATTCTTATATAAGGGCATCGAGAAAAATTATGAGAATAATTCCGGTACTACTTCCGGTAAGAATTTCGTTGCCAAAATTACTATTGATAATTCAGGAGTAAAGCTTATAGAGAAGCAGCCTGATATAAGTACAGTTAAAATCTCTTCCGTAAGAGAAGATGGGCTTAATACGGATAATGGTTTTTTTAAGACGAGTGAAAATTTTGTGATATATAATACATATGGAGACAGTGTGCTCTGTGAGAACAACAAAGAAACTCTTAAAGGTTATAAGCAGGTAGATATAGTAAAATCGGATAATATGGTTTTAGCTGTTGTAGTAAATGATGAACTTATAAATGATGATATAAGAGTTATCATTTCAAATGATGACTATACATCATATGATATGGAGAAGGTTATACTTACATGTGATAAGTCATATAATGTAGAATATCCGGATGAAGAGACGACGGCTTATAATGCGAACGATCGCATAACAATAAGATATAGTGATTATGAAGATGGAGATATCATAAAAGTTTCATCTGATGAAGGTGGAAATATTGAGATTTTAAGTATAGAAAGAGCATATGGTAATCCGATATATTCTGGTAGTTTCGAGATCGTAATAGGAGAGGAAAATCTTAATCTGATTAACGTTGTGCCGCTTGAAACATATCTTTATAGTGTGTTATCCAGTGAGATGCCGGCGGGAGCACCGGATGAGGCGCTTAAAGCGCTGGCAGTGGTTTACAGAGCCTATGCTTATGGCAAATTAACTGACGGAAGCTTTGATGATTATTATGCAAACCTTGATGATTCAAGTTTGTGTCAGTTATATAACAGTTATGAGATAAGAGAAGACTGTGTTCAGGCGGTGAAGGATACCTACGGGATTATTCCCGTATATGAAGAAGGTGTTATTGTGCCGTTCTCATATCTTACATCCTATGGTATGAGATGCACCAACTCAGAGATATGGGGCGGAAGTGATTATGAATATTACGTAAGCGAGGTTGACGACTTGGGAGGCGGTAATCTTGATTTATCTGATGAAGATAGTTTCAGACAGTTTTTATCGGACAGTATGGGCTATGAAACTATTGATATGGATATGCCGTATTACAGATGGCATATAGATTTTACTTTTGATGAGATGACGGCTGCTGTTAATTCGACACTAGATGAAAGAAGTGCTTCTTCAGGAAATATTATGGTTAAGCTTGAAGATGGTTCTTATGATTCCTTACAGCAGCAGAGTCTGGGTGATGTGCTTGATATCACTATTACGGAGCGAAGCATAAGCGGAGCTGTCATTTCATATGAGATTGAAGGAAGTGAGTCTGTCATATCTGTAACCGGCCCTTCGAATATCAGGAATCTTATTACTCCGGTTAATCAGCAGATAGTAAGACAGGATGACTCTGCAGTATCGAACTGGACATCTTTGCCGAGTGTGTTTTATTATATTGACAAGACAGACACCGGTTTTACGATATATGGCGGAGGCTTTGGCTATGGTGTAGGAGTAAGTGAGACAGGTGCTCAGGCTTTAGCTGAAGCAGGTTATGATTTTCAATATATTTTGAAACATTATTTTAACGGAATTACATTTGATACAATATATGATAATAGTGATGAAGAAGAGATTTTGGAGGATGAATGATTAAAAAGGTTGTCTCATTTATAAATCGTTTTTTTACAAAGGCATCTGATGACAGTCTGGCAGCGTATGCGGCACAGACTACTTTCTATGTAATGCTTTCGTTCTTTCCTTTTATTATATTTGTATTTATGCTTGCTTCAAAAGTTTCTTTTATTAATACGGATATAATAAACTATATACTGGATATTGCACCTGATGAATTCAGGGATTATATAATGTATATAATTGATGATATAGTTTATTCCAACAGCCGCTCCTTTACCATAGTAACAATAGTTGTCATACTCTGGTCGGCAGGCAAAGGTTTACAGGCACTTACAAATGGTCTTGATAAGATATATCAGGTCGAAAAAAAGAAGAATTTCTTACTTGTAAGAATCTGGAGTATAATTTATATATTTGTCTTTATGATAATGATGTCTGTGCTTGTAGTTATCCATATCTTTGGTTCAGTGATAGCCAAAAGACTTATAAGTGAATGGCCGGCACTTCTTCATCCCGCGCTTCTTATACTTAGCCTGAAGAATGCTTTTACGTTTATAGTTACACTTATATTTATTCTGCTTATATATTATCAGCTTCCTAACAGAAAAGGCAGATTTATGCGGGAACTTCCGGGAGCAACCTTCTCGGCGTTTCTCTGGATGCTCATTACAAGCGGTTTTTCATTTTATATAAGACATGTATCGAACACATCTTATATGTATGGCAGCCTTACCTCAATAATTCTTATTCTGATGTGGCTTTATATATGCTTACAGGTTGTCTTTTTCGGGGCAGAGATTAATTATTTTATAACACCGGTATTTGAAAAATCCGAAAATAGAAAAAAGGATAAAAAGGACAAAAAAAAATCAGCGAATGTTGACACTTAAAACCTTTACGGATATAATGTTTTTTAATTGTTAAGAATTACAATAAATATATGCAATAAAAAATCATAAAATAATAAATGGAGGTATTAAAATGTACGATTTTGATGAGATTTTGAAGGTGGATTCCGAGATTGCAGAGGCTATGACTGCAGAGATTAAAAGACAAAATGATAATATTGAGCTTATCGCTTCAGAGAATATTGTATCTAAGGCAGTTATGGCTGCTATGGGAAGTCCTCTTACAAATAAGTACGCAGAGGGTTATCCGGGCAAGAGATATTACGGAGGCTGTGAGCATGTAGATGTAGTTGAGGATTTGGCAAGAGAGAGAGCTAAGGAGTTATTCGTATGTGAATATGCCAATGTCCAGCCGCACTCAGGAGCTCAGGCTAATATGGCAGCGTTCTTTGCTATTATGGAACCGGGAGATACATTTATGGGAATGAATCTTGCACATGGAGGACATCTCACACATGGTTCACCTGTAAATTTATCGGGTAAATATTTCAATGTAGTTCCTTATGGTGTAAACGATGATGGATATATAGATTATGATGAAGTTTTAAGAATTGCAAAGGAGTGTAAGCCAAAGCTTATTGTAGCCGGTGCTTCAGCCTATGCAAGAGCAATCGACTTCAAGCGTTTTAGAGAAATAGCAGATGAAGTTGGAGCAGTACTTATGGTGGATATGGCTCATATTGCAGGACTTGTTGCTGCAGGCCTTCATCAGAGCCCGATTCCATATGCTCATGTTACTACAACTACAACACATAAGACCTTAAGAGGTCCACGTGGCGGTATGATTTTATCAAGTAACGAGGTTAATGAGAAATATAACTTTAACAAGGCTGTATTCCCGGGTATTCAGGGTGGTCCGTTGATGCACGTTATAGCTGCCAAGGCTGTATGCTTCAAGGAGGCTTTATCTGATGAGTATAAGTCTTATATGGCTCAGGTTAAGAAGAATGCAGAGACACTTGCTAAAGCTCTTATGGAAAGAGGCTTTAATATAGTTTCAGGCGGTACGGATAATCATCTTATGTTGGTTGATTTACAGAATCTTGATATGACAGGAAAGGAAGTTGAGAAGCTTCTTGATTCGGTTCATATCACAGCAAATAAAAATACTGTGCCTAATGATCCTAAGTCACCATTTGTAACAAGCGGTATCAGACTTGGAACTCCGGCAATTACTACAAGAGGTGCGGATGAGTCTGATATGATTGTGATAGCTGATGCAATTAAGGCAGCAGTTATTGATAAGGATAATGACAAGGCTATGTCACTTGTAAAGAGTATAACAGATAAGTATCCTCTTTATAAGTAGGATTATGATTAAAAAGGCTATTGTATTATCATTATACAGATAGCCTTTTAGATTTTTAGATTGTTATGGAGAATAACTATGGATAATAATAATCAGGGAAATAACCAAAACAATAACAATAATTCAAATAATAATGGTAATAAGAAAAAACCTAATATGACAGCGGTAATTCTGATATTATCTGTACTTCTTACCTTTGTTGTCTGGGCTGCTTATAATAAAGTTAAAAATATGAGCAGGGAAGAGGTTACCTATGACGAATTTATTCAGATGTTAAATGACGGAGAAGTTGACAGCGTTAAGATATACAATGATGAGATAACCTTCACCCCAAAAGATAATCCTGATTCTGTATATGAAAAAACATATTACGTTATCAGGACTGATGATTATAATCTTATTGAAAGACTTGATGCGTCAGGCGTTGTTTTCGAAGAGGTTTATGAAGGTGGTAATGCCATAATATTAAATATTGTATCTTATGGCGTTATGATACTTGCCTTTTATATCTTGATGATGCTCATTATGCGTCAGGCCACTAAAGGTGGAGGTATAATGGGTATTAACAGAAGTAATGCCAAGATGTATGTTGAAAAGGAGACCGGTGTTACATTCTCTGATGTAGCCGGACAGGAAGAGGCTAAGGAATCTTTGACGGAGATAGTTGACTTCTTAGAGAAACCTAAGAAGTATCTTGAGATAGGTGCGAAGCTTCCGAGAGGTGCCCTTCTTGTAGGACCTCCGGGAACCGGTAAGACACTTCTTGCCAAGGCTATAGCCGGTGAGGCTAAGGTTCCGTTTTTCTCGATATCCGGTTCGGAATTTGTGGAAATGTATGTCGGACTTGGCGCTTCGAGAGTTAGAGAACTTTTTAAGAAGGCTAATGAGATGGCACCTTGTATAATATTTATAGACGAGATTGACGCTATAGGCAGAAGTCGTGATACAAGGTTTGCAGGTGGAGATTCCGAGAGGGAGCAGACGCTTAATCAGCTTCTTTCGGAAATGGATGGTTTTGATACTTCTAAGGGTATTATCATCCTTGCTGCAACAAATAGACCTGAAGTGCTTGATAAGGCGCTTCTTCGTCCGGGACGATTTGATAGAAGAATTATAGTATCAAAGCCTGATATGAAGGGAAGAATTGATACACTTAAGGTTCATTCAAAGGATGTTAAACTTGATGATACTGTAGATTTCAAAGAACTTGCACTTGCTACCTCCGGTGCAGTAGGTGCAGACCTTGCTAATATTATAAATGAAGGTGCTCTCTTGGCGGTAAGAAATGGTAGGGAATATGTATCTCAGAAAGATTTCATAGCTGCGATAGAGATAGTATTTGCCGGTAAGGAGAAGAAGGAGAAGCTTCTCAGTCCTAAGGAGAAAAGGATTGTGGCATATCATGAGGCAGGACATGCATTGGCGAATGCACTTCAGAAAAATACTCTTCCTATACAGCGTATTACTATAGTTCCGAGGACTTCGGGAGCTTTGGGATATGTATGGCAGGTTCCTGAGGAAGAGAAGCAGTTGGAGACCAAGAAAGAATTAGAGGAACAGATAGTTATAAGTCTGGCAGGTCGTGCTGCGGAGGAACTTAAATTTGATTCTGTCACAACCGGTGCGTCAAATGATATAGAGAAGGCCACGAACATAGCAAGAACCATGATAACTATGTATGGTATGTCAGAGAAGTTCGGTATGGTTCAGCTTGAAGGTATAACCGGAGAGTATCTGGACAGAAGAAGGGTGCTTAACTGTTCTGCTGAGACTGAAACTAAGGTTGATAATGAAGTAAAGAATCTGATTAAGGCTTCTTATGAGAAAGCTTTCAAGCTTCTTAAGAAGAATATTACGACTTTAGATGCCGTGGCAGAGGTGTTGATTGAGAAAGAAAATATATCAGGTAAAGAGTTTGCCGAGATATTTGAAAAGTATCAGAATACTAAGCTTAATACCAAAAACGAAGACGGAGAAGATTTATTGGTAGGCGAATAATTTGGAGATTTTCTATGGAATATAATTTTTTTGCAACTGTAGCGAGAATGAAATATATTAACAGGTGGGCACTTATGCGAAATACCAGAGAGGAAAACCTCTCTGAACATTCGCTTGACGTAAGTATGATAGCGCATGCTCTGTGTGTTATAGGCAATGCAAGATATGGAAAAAATCTTGATGCAAATCATGCTGCGATAATCGGTTTATATCACGATGCTTCAGAGATAATCACAGGTGATATGCCTACGCCTATCAAATATTATAATCAGGATATAAAGGAAGCCTATAAAACCATAGAAGAAAGAGCCAATCGTAAGCTTTTGTCACAACTTCCCGACGATATAAGCAGAGCCTACGAAGATGTTTTCTTCAAATCCGATAATTATGAATATGAGTGGAGGCTTGTCAAAGCTGCTGACAAGCTCTCTGCTTTAATTAAATGTATTGAAGAAGAAAAGACGGGTAATAAAGAATTTACAAAAGCAAAGGAAGCTACATGCAAGACTGTTGAAAAACTTGCCAATGAGCTCCCTGAGGTAAACGATTTTATGATAGAATTTCTTCCTGCTTATGCTAAGACTTTAGATGAATTAAACTAAAGACAGAATAATCCGTAAGCAGGGACATTTAATATCTTATTGTCTAAGTTCACTTGTTCAAGTGAAATTTTTAAAGAAAATTCCGTGTCAGCATTTTTTTCTCTGAAGGCTTTTATATTTTGTGCCTTATTATTAACCACAAACCTTATATCAACCGGAACGGTAGAGTCTTCACTTTCATATATAAAAGGAACTCTGGCAGTTGCTCCAGATATCCAATAATATATAAATCCGACATTACTTGATAACTCTTGGAATATATACTGTTCGGCTACTGCACCGTTGGCTTCCGTAAATATATCTACTGCCTGCAAATCTTCGCTTACAGGCAAATCAAGAGCGGCTCTTAAAAGACCATGGTCTACGAAGAATAATTCAAATGATTTATCATCAATATAATCCTCAAGAGGAAGTTTGCATAATTTTACTCTCGGAAGCTTTCTGGCAAAACCGAGCCCGCATAAATTCTGTACTGCTTCTGAATATTCTCTTGCACGGGCATTTTCTTCAACGTAACGGTACATAAATTTTTTGTTATCATAGGTGAGCTGATTAGGCATACTTTTCCATATTCTGATGATGCGTGAAGCCATAGCAAAGGAAAAAGATTTTCTTATACGTCTTTCGTATTCGTCAAGAAGCTCTTTTTGCAGATGTCTTATAACCGAATAATCTCTCGTATGAAGGAATCTGTGTACAACCTTCGGCATGCCGCCGGTAAGCATATAATCCCTAAGATGATTTATAATAGCCAGTTCATCCTCGTCATTTAAACGTTTGTTTTTATGATTTTCAATCAATGCAAGCAAGTCATTTGCTTTATTCGCTATCATGTATTCTTCAAATGTCATAGGTCTCATACGGATTATATTAAATGTATCAATATGAGTGAATTCAAATTCAGTTATATTCATAGATGAAGCAATAAGGCAAATCGTGTAATTAGGATGTGCCTTCTGATACTCTAAGAAAAATTCGGCAGCATCAGGAATATTCTGAATTTCATCAAATATAAGCAGACAATCCGAAAAATCATTTGTCCCGAAATGCTGTTCTAATATAAAGTCAACATCAGAAATCTTTGTCTCTATAGAAACATCGTCTTCGTCGTTATCTTTGTCAACTTTTCTGGTTATAATATTCTTGAATGCAGCATTTTTATAACAATCCACGGATTTTGAACCATTAAAATAAGCCTTGGCAAAATCATTTACAGACCAGCTTTTACCAACGCCGTATGCACCTTTGACATATAAAATTCCTTTATGACCATCTTCGTACCATGCAACGAGATTATTGATGATATTTCTATACATAAATTTTCTCCTAAGTTTCAATAGTAAAAATAATTAACTAACACTTATTTTAGACAAAATTTTATATTGTGTCAACGATAATAAAAAAATATATTTAATTTGAATAAATCTTTTGTAATGTTTATTCTAATCTATAGCTCGCAAAATAAGCGCTTCACGCTTGCTTGGCTTACTTTGTTGTGGTATAATAACTCGAAGGAGAAGTCTGTCCTAAGGGTGGGGAGTTTTCTTTTGTTTTACTGTTAAGTAAAATTATTTGGTAATACTTGTAGTTGAGAGGTTTAATAATGAAAAATAAATGGAACAAAAATTATCTTAGAATTGGTGTAATCTTCACTGTTTCTTTATGTATAGCTATTATTTTTAATCAGATAATACATGGCTGGAGAGTTATATTTAATGTCATTGACAGAGTCTTCTCGGCTCTTACTCCGTTTATCATTGGAATTGTGATTGCGTATCTTTTGAGTCCGCTTATGAATTATATAAGACAGGGACTGGCCTTTTTAGTTAGCAAAATCAGTAAGAAGATTGATTATGACAGTGCTTATAAGAAAGTTAAGGGCTGGGCTGTAATGATTACCATAGTGTTTTTTATAGCTCTTATAACAGTTTTCTTATGGCTGGTTATACCTCATATCTATCAGAGTATTAAAGACTTGACCGAATCATTTCCTGATTATATTAAGAGCGTACAAGCCTGGATTGATAAGATGTTTGAGAAGAATAAATTCTTGGAAGAAAAGCTTACCGATGCACTTAAATATGCTGAGGATAATATTCTGACGATATTCCAGAATACGGTTATGCCTAATATGGAAACCATTGTAGTAAATGTTTCTTCCGGCATAGTGGTAGGTGTCAAAGCGGTATTTAATTTCCTGATTGGAATAATAGTTGCCGTATATCTTCTTAACAGTAAGAATACTCTTATTGCACAGGCGAAGAAGTTTGTATATCTTTTCTTTTCGAAGAAAACAGGCAATAAAATTCTTGAAGGTCTGTCATATGCAAATTCGGTATTTGGTGGATTTATTAACGGAAAAATACTTGATTCGTTTATCATCGGTATCATATGTTTTATTTTCACATCTGCCTTTGGTATGAAGTATGCCGTGCTTATAAGTGTTATAGTAGGCGTGACGAATATTATTCCTTTCTTTGGCCCGCTTATCGGAGCAATACCGGGAGCATTACTTGCACTTATGGATGATCCGGTGATGTTTATAATATTTGTAATATTTGTACTTTTGCTTCAGCAGTTTGACGGAAATATACTTGGACCGCTTATTCTCGGTGATTCGACAGGACTTTCGGGTATGTGGGTTCTGGTTGCAATCCTGGTAGGCGGTGATTTGTTCGGAGTTGCAGGTATGATACTTGGTGTTCCTGTATTTGCATGTCTGTATGCACTTTTTGCAGTTATGCTTCGTGATGGATTAAGAAACAAGAATTTGTCATCCGATACAGAGGACTATCATCTGCTTAAAGGCTTTGATGAAGAAACCGGTGAACCTATATACAGGGATAAGCATGAGAAACGTCAGACACTTAAGAAAAAGAAGAAAAAACATTTCTATGATAAGATGCTTCAGAAGAAACAGGCAGAAAAAGATAACGAAGATATAAATAATAAATAGACAGACGGAGGTATAGCTATGGCAAAGGGATGTTACAGTACTAATCAGATACTTGAGTGGATGGGATATTTTGCACAGAAGATGGAGGTAAGACCGGAAAAGATAAAGCTTCTTGATATCTGTGGAAAAATGAAGAATGTTGTTCCGGTAGTTGAAACCAACAAGAGGGTTTTGATATTTGCAGATGAAACCCATGGCGATTTATTTTATGAATTGTGGGAGATTGGCTTTGGTGAGCTTGATATGTGGTATTCAACCGGTATTGAGGTAAATGCGCTTGTTAAAAAATGTAAGATTAAGGAAGCGATCAATCACAAGATTACGGAGCCGACAGTAATATTTGTATTAAATGAAAATACCCGCGAGTCCTATCGTATAGGTATGAAGAATGAACTTTTCTCCAAAGGTACAATAAAGTATGTAGGTAATGAAATAAGAGCCGTAATAATGAGTATGCTTGATGTGGATGCTCAGGATACCATATGCCTCGTTGATGCGGAAAGTATTGCGATTGAGGCGGCTTTTGTAGCAGGAGACGGTACCATAATCTGTGTTGAGAATGACAGAGGTGCTAAGGAAACCATGGAAGATAATGTCAAGAAGTTCGGTGTTCATAATGTACAGATAATATCAGACCTTGAACCTGAGAATATGGCTAAGATTCCTGTACCGAGGCTTTCGTTCATAGTTGCGAATAAGCATCTTGAGGAGGATATAGTCAGACTGCTTGAGAAAAATCCTAAGATGAAATTCGTCTTATATACACTGGAGTTTAATGTGCTCTCAGGTATTAAAGAATTATTTGAAAAATATAATATAAGCAATCTTGAAGTAACTCAGATAACCGTATCTAAGACGGATAAGAAGAGTATGCTGGTAACACAGCCGTCACCTTGGCTTATTACGGGAGAGGTATTATAATGGCACTTGAAAGCTTACCTAAGGATAATATGATGCTGCTTAGTTTCATCAACACAAGACTTCGTGATGATGGTATAGATTTGGACAGCTTTTTGCGGCAGTTTGATGTATCTAAAGACGATATTATGGAAAGGCTTGACAGTATAGGGTATACTTATAATGTTGAACTAAATAGATTTGTATAAAATATTGATACAAGGTTTATATACCTTGTATCAAGCTTTGATATAACATTATGAATTTTAGTGGAGGAAAATGATTTATGGCTGGAAGTTATAACCACAAGCTTATCGAAGGAAAATGGAATAAAAAATGGGAGGAAAAGCCTGTTAATGTTGATGATGGTAAGAAGGAGAAATACTACTGTCTGGATATGTTTCCATATCCGTCAGGAAACGGCCTTCATGTAGGACATTGGAGAGGTTATGTAATCTCTGATGTATGGAGCAGGTATAAGATGATGCACGGATATTACCTTATACATCCGATGGGCTGGGATGCTTTCGGACTTCCGGCTGAAAATTATGCTATAGAGCATGGAATTCATCCATCTATTTCAACAGCAGAAAATATAAAGAATATTAAAAGGCAGATTAACCAGATAGCTGCTATCTATGACTGGGACAGAGAGGTTAATACTACTGATCCTGAATATTATAAATGGACACAGTGGATTTTTGTCCAAATGTTCAAGAAGGGGCTTGCTTATGAAAAGGAGATGCCGATTAATTGGTGTCCTTCATGTAAGACAGGTCTTGCAAACGAAGAAGTTGTAAACGGTAAATGTGAGAGATGTCATTCTGAGGTTACTAAGAAAAACATCCGTCAATGGATGCTTAAGATAACTGCTTATGCAGAAAGACTTCTTGCTGACCTGGATAAACTTGACTGGCCTGAGAAGGTTAAAAAGATGCAGACCGACTGGATAGGAAAGTCTTATGGTGCAGAGGTTGATTTCAAGGTGGATGGTAAGGATGATGTGATTACTGTCTATACTACACGTCCTGATACTCTCTGGGGTGCTACATTTATGGTACTTGCACCTGAGCATGAGCTTGCAGCTTCACTTTCTACTCCTGAGACTAAGGAAGCGGTTGATAAATATATATATGAAGCATCCATGAAGTCAAATGTTGACCGACTTCAGGACAAGGATAAGACCGGTGTATTTACCGGCAGCTATGCCATCAATCCGTTAAATGGCAAGAAGACACCGATATGGTTGTCAGATTATGTACTTGCTGATTACGGTACGGGAGCAATCATGTGTGTTCCTGCTCATGATGACAGAGACTTTGAGTTTGCCAAGAAATTTGACCTGCCTATAATTCAGGTAATTGCAAAGGATGGCAAGGAAATAGAAAATATGACCGAGGCTTATACCGAGGCGTCAGGAACAATGATTAATTCAGGTGACTGGAATGGTATGGAATCTTCTGTACTTAAGAAAGAAGCACCTGAGATGATAGAAAAATTAGGTTATGGCAAAAAGACTGTTAATTACAAGCTTCGTGACTGGGTGTTCTCACGTCAGAGATACTGGGGCGAGCCGATTCCGATTATTCACTGTCCTGACTGTGGTGCAGTGGCAGTACCTGAGGAGCAGCTTCCTGTACTTTTACCGGATGTAGAAAAGTATGAGCCGACCGGTACAGGTGAGTCACCGCTTGCAGCCATTGATTCATGGGTTAATACAACCTGCCCTTGCTGTGGCAAGCCTGCAAAGCGTGAAACCAATACAATGCCTCAATGGGCAGGATCATCCTGGTATTTCTTACGTTATGTAGATAATAAGAATGATAAAGAACTTGTTAACAGAGAAAAGGCTGATAAGTATCTTCCTGTGGATATGTATATCGGTGGAGTTGAGCATGCGGTTCTTCATTTGCTTTACTCAAGATTTTACACCAAGTTCTTAAATGATATAGGTGTAGTTGATTTTGATGAGCCGTTTAAGAAGCTTTTCAATCAGGGTATGGTCTGCGGTAGAGACAGAGAGACAGGTGCAGCAACCAAGATGAGTAAATCTCTTGGTAATATTGTATCACCTGATGATATGGTAAATGATTATGGATGTGATTCACTCAGACTTTATGAACTTTTCATAGGACCGCCGGAACTTGATTCCATTTGGGATGATAGTGGTATGGAAGGTATATACCGTTTTATGAACAGATTCTATAACATGGTTATGGCTAACAAGGACAAAAATGCGGCTGAAACGAAAGAGTTAATCAAACTTCGAAATAAATTGGTATATGATGTAACAACACGTCTTGAACAATTTAATTTAAATACGGTTATTTCGGCATTTATGGAAGCTAATAACAGATTTGTAGAGCTTACCAAGACAACCGGTGTAGATAAAGAAACTCTTAAGACTATGGCACTTCTTATAGCACCTTTTGCACCACACATCGGTGAAGAACTTTGGGAGGAGCTTGGCGGAACCGATTCAGTATTCCACCAGAGCTGGCCAACCTATTCCGAGGATGCCATGAAGGATGATGAGAAGGAAATTGCGGTTCAGATTAATGGTAAGACAAGAGTAACTGTTATGATAGGTACCGGTGATGCTAAAGATGTTGTAATTGATAAGGCTAAAACAGCACTTGGAGACAGACTTGCAGGATTAAATATTATTAAGGAAATCTATGTACCAAATAAGATTGTGAACATAGTTGCAAAATAACGAAAAATAAAGGTTAAGCGGTTTTTAGGGAGGTAACAAAATGGTTCAAGCAGTAGTCGGAGCCAATTGGGGCGACGAAGGAAAAGGAAAGATTACGGATATGTTAGCTGAGAATGCTGATATAATCGTCAGATTTCAGGGAGGTGCCAACGCAGGCCATACCATTGTCAATAATTATGGTAAATTTGCACTTCATACACTTCCGTCAGGAGTGTTTTATGACCATACAACAAGCATTATAGGTAATGGTGTAGCTTTGAATATTCCTATATTATTTGGTGAAATCAAATCAATTACGGACAAGGGTGTACCGACTCCGAAGATTCTGGTTTCTGACAGGGCACAGATGGTTATGCCTTATCATATATTATTTGACGAATATGAGGAGGAAAGACTTGGAAAGAAGTCATTTGGATCAACAAAGTCAGGTATAGCTCCGTTTTATTCGGATAAATATGCAAAGATAGGATTTCAGGTCAGTGAGCTCTTCGGTGAAGAGTCTGCTTTACGTGAGAAGATAGAGAGAGTAATTTTGTCTAAGAATATTCTGCTTGAACACCTGTATCATAAACCTCTAATTGATGTGGATGAGACCTTAAATACTCTTATGGAATATAAGAAAATGGTAGAGCCTTATGTATGTGATGTATCCGCATATCTTTGGAATGCCATAAAGGAAGGTAAAAACATACTGCTTGAAGGCCAGCTTGGTTCTTTGAAAGACCCTGATCATGGTATTTATCCGATGGTTACGTCGTCATCTACATTGGCTGCATACGGAGCTATAGGTGCAGGTATACCACCGTATGAGATTTCTAAGATTATAACTGTTGTAAAGGCTTACTCAAGCGCTGTAGGTGCAGGAGCATTTGTAAGTGAGATATTCGGAGATGAAGCAGATGAGTTAAGGCGTCGTGGAGGCGATGGCGGTGAGTTCGGTGCTACCACTGGTCGTCCGAGACGTATGGGTTGGTTTGACTGTGTGGCTACAAGATACGGATGTCGAATACAGGGTACAACTGATGTTGCATTTACTGTATTAGATGTACTTGGTTATTTAGATGAGATTCCGGTATGTGTAGGCTATGAAATAGACGGAGTAGTTACAAATGATTTCCCTACCACTGATAAATTGGAGAAGGCTAAGCCGGTTCTTAAGAATCTTCCGGGATGGAAAGAGGATATTAGAGGCATAAAGGAATACAATAAGCTTCCTGAGAACTGTCGCAAGTATATCGAGTTTATTGAAGAACAGATTGGATTCCCTATTACGATGGTATCAAACGGACCAAAGAGAGAGGATATAATTATCCGCGAGAAATAATCAGAAATTATGGCGTATGGATACCTCGCCTGAGGATACAAGCTCGAGTCTCCCGTCATTATGGCGGCATATAAGTTCACCCTTTGGTGATATTCCCATACACAGGCAGGATTCTAAATTATTATTTGTAATATTGTAGGTATTTGTAAGGACATTTGTTAATTCCTGAGGAATTATATAAATGTCCTTATTATAACTTATAAGGGCATCATTGTATTCTTTGGTTATGAATTTTAGATTTTGGGTTTTGAGAAACATATTATAGAGCATACTGAATTCTGTAAATATCTCTTCTATAAGATTCTCACGGTTAAGCGTCTTTCCGGTTTCAAGAAAAAGTGAGGTCGCAACATCAGATATTGCTTGGTTAAACTCTTTGTTGTTGACATTGATTCCTATACCGAGAATGACATATCCGTTTATGTATTCCGTAAGGATTCCGGATATTTTTTTATTTGAAATAAGTATATCATTAGGCCACTTGATATTGGTTTTGATATTGTGATATTTGTTTAATGCTCTATATATTGCAATAGCACTAAGCAAAGTAATACCGGATATGTCAGACGCATCTAAATCAGGCTTTAAGATAAGGCTCATGTATATACCTTCGCCTGAAGGTGATGAGAAACTTCTGCCGGCTCTGCCTCTGCCTCCTGTCTGACAATCTGCAACAATAAGAGTATTTGGTACCTGTTCCGGTGAAGACGTGTTGATAAGAAGCTTTGCACGATTATTTGTTGAGTCGGTTTCATCATATACGATAAGTTTATTTATAATTGGTATTTCATAGATTGAATTATTAAACTGCATTTTTATCCTCGAAATTATTAGTCGTTTTTCTTTATTCTTGAATTGACAAATTCATATATTTTTTCGCAATACTCGCGCTTGTTTGTAAATGGTATGGCATATATTTCTTTGCCGGCCTTTATATTAAGCATATAATATATGAGTGATTCGTCTGGGATGACCATAGTTATGAACTCTATTTCATCATAGGAATATAAGGTTTCTCCGTATTTATGTATGACCAGCATACCCTCATCGGAAAACTTGTATGAAATATCATATGCCTGCTTTCTGAAGGACATGAGTATCAGGTAGAGACTGTAAAATCCAAGTGCACCTGCAAATACCGCAGTCAGCATAAAATGATTAACATATCCGTGTAAAAGCGTTATAAACTGAAGGAAGGCGACGATGAAAAAAACTATTCCCACAATTCTGTATGAGATTCTGTTGGCTTTTCTTTTCTGTACGGTGTAATTATAAATCATTTTTTAAACTCCTTTATAAACCTATATACTTTAGTATATATTTTGACGTATATTTAATCAAGAAAATTCTTTTAAATTATTTGTAGTATTTTATTTGAAAAATGCTTGAAGTATGCTACAATATAGATTAGTGTGTAAAAATGAAATTATACTGATTAAATATGACAGTTATGATATGTTAGGAGGAACATTAGATGGAAAAAATTAAGATGACAACACCGCTTGTAGAGATGGACGGAGATGAGATGACAAGAATACTGTGGAAGCTTATCAAGGATGAGTTGTTGAGTCCTTTTATAGATTTGAAGACTGAATATTATGATTTGGGTCTTGAACATAGAAATGAAACTGATGATAAGGTTACATTTGATTCGGCTTATGCCACACAAAAATATGGAGTAGCAGTTAAATGTGCTACTATTACTCCAAATGCTGCGCGTATGACAGAGTATAATCTTAAGGAGATGTGGAAGAGTCCTAATGGTACAATAAGAGCAATACTTGACGGTACAGTGTTCAGAACTCCTATTATCGTAAAAGGTATAGAACCTTGTGTTAAAAATTGGAAGAAGCCTATCACCATCGCAAGACATGCATATGGTGATGTATATAAGGCATCGGAGATGAAGATACCGGGAGCAGGTAAGGCAGAGCTTGTATTTACTGCTGAGGACGGAAGTGAAAGCAGAGAGCTTATTCATGAGTTTACAAGTGAGGGTATAATTCAGGGTATGCATAATATCAATTCATCTATAGAAAGTTTTGCGAGAAGTTGTTTTAATTATGCGATAGATACTAAGCAGACTATATGGTTTGCTACTAAAGATACTATATCAAAAAAATATGATCATACATTTAAGGATATATTTCAGGAGATATTTGATAAGGAATATAAGGCAAAATTCGATGAGCTTGGTATAGAGTATTTCTATACACTTATTGATGATGCGGTTGCCAGAGTTATGAAATCAGAGGGTGGATATATATGGGCTTGTAAGAATTACGACGGTGATGTAATGAGTGATATGATTTCATCGGCTTTTGGTTCGCTTGCCATGATGACATCTGTACTTGTGTCACCTGATGGTAAGTATGAATACGAAGCAGCACACGGAACAGTCCAGAGACATTATTACAAGCACTTAAATGGCGAAGAAACATCTACTAACTCTGTAGCTACAATTTATGCGTGGACAGGAGCGTTAAGAAAACGAGGAGAGCTCGACAATATTCCGGAGCTTATGGAGTTTGCGGATAAGCTTGAGAAAGCAACGGTTGATACCATTGAGAGCGGAAGTATGACAAAGGATCTTGCATTAATTACAACACTTGAGGATGTTACAGTGCTTAACAGTGAGGAATTTATCAAGGCAATCAGAAAAAATCTTGAAGCAGCATTATAATTTTTATAAGTAGTCAGGGCAGGGTTTTCGCATTAAGCTTATATTAGATTAGTGCGAAAAACCCTTTTATAACTTTATAGGAAAACATATTTTTAAATGGTTTTTGGGAGATTATGCTATGTGGGAAATTCTTGGAATTGAACAGACAAAGGATAAGGATTTAATCAAAAAAGCATATAGAGATAAATTAGTAAATACCAATCCTGAGGATGATCAGGAGGGTTTTATGAAGCTTCGTGAGGCTTATGAAGAGGCGTTAAGATATTCAGACACAGATTCGGATTATGATGATTCTTACGAAGAAGATGAAGGTGGTATCTACTGCCCTGAAGAGTTAAAGAAACTGCATAGTGAATTAAAAGAATTATATAAAGATTTCAATAAAAGAATTGATGAAAAAATATGGACTGATTTTTTGAACGAAGATGAGTTTATAATGCTTGATACCTCTACACAGGCTTTGGAACTTTTGATTGCATTTCTTATGGAACACTTTCTTCTGCCGAGTAAGATATGGAGACTTATAATTGATACATTTTATATAAAGGACAGGAGAAGAGAACTTATCGATAAGTTTCCGGAGGATTTTATATCTTATATTATAGAAGCATCGGAAACCCCGGATTGCATTAATTATTATCTTTTTGATGACAATGATGATGATAATATTGATAATTATATAAGATCATATCACACTCTTAATTCATTAATAAGAAAAGGCCTTAATGAAGATGCGGAAAAACTTTTTGAAGAGCTCAAAAATTATAATTTATACCATCCGTATATTGAACTTATAAAAATACGTATAAGTCTTATGAAATTAAAGGCTGACTCAGATGTTGATGAGATAAAAAAACTGTATACGGATGCCGTGGATTTGTCTTATGATTGTCCAAAGGATTTTAATGTGCTCATTTTATGCGGTGATTTATCCTTTATGCTGAAAAATTATGATGATGCAGAAAGATACTATAATGATGCAGATGAGACGGAGCCCGGAAGTTACATAATACAAATTAAAAAAGCTGACCTTGATTTGGGCAGAGGAGAATATGAGAGAGCAAGAGATATCTATCTTAAGCTTCTGAGGGAAAATAATTATGATAATGCCGTAAGAACAGGTATGCTTCGTGCCAACTATAAATTAATTGAAAACTATGAGAAAAGGCTTCGTGAATACCCTGAAGACAATGATACAAGGCTTGAACTTGCATGGAGTATGTATCAGAGTTATAGATTTGAAGATGCAGTAAAAGTATTAGATGAGTTTGTACCGAGAGAAGAAAAGACCTTTGAGTATTATAATGTAAAGGGCAGATGTTATCTGTGTCTGCTTAATTATGATAATGCTCTTTCCTGTTTCTTTAAATGGAAGGAAGCTATTGAATCACTTTTGGATGACGACAGCGAGGAGAGTCAAAAACAGAGAAAAAGATATCCTTATGTGAACTGTCTTATAGGTGACTGTTATCTTAAACAGGAAAAATACGATGAGGCAAGAAAATACCTTAATATAGCGATTTCTCAGGAACATGACGAAATTGTTATTACCTATGAGGCTTTATGCGAGCTGGAATATAAAACAGGCCATTATGAGACTTGTATTAATACATGTGAGAAATTGCTTGAATATAATGAGATAAATTATATAGCATATGATTATATGGCAAGCTCATGTATGGAGTTGAAGTTTATAAAGGAGGCCTTAGATGCCTGTGAGAAGGCAATAAGGATCTATCCGTTTGCACCTGATCCGTACCTTAAAGAGATAAACATATTTAATGCTTTAAATAATAAAGATGCTGTAAAAAATATCATAAAAAAATATAAGTCACTTGGTGTATCGAGTGATAAAATAAGGCTTGAAGAGGCAAATGTTTTGCTGGATGAGGGAAAATATGATGAGGCTCTTGAAATATTACTTGAATTAGAAGAAATTGATAAAAAAGAGTCTGATCTTGATGACAATGAGAGAGTTTATTCTCTTATATCCCTTTGCTATGTTGATAAAAATATGCCTAATGAGGCTGTAAACTATTTAAGAAAAATAATTAAACTAAACAGAAGACATCCGTCTGCATATGGAAGAATCGGTGTAATCCATCGAAAGTTTAAACACTATGATATGGCATTGTCTTATCTTACGGAGCAGATTTCGATTAACCCACATCCGTACTTTTATCAGGAAAGAGGAGTAGTACACAGATGTATGGGCAATTATAAGGAAGCAATACGTGATTTTGCGGCTGCTGTAAGAATGGACCCTAAAAATGTGGAGTGCTATAGATCGCTCGCTTTTTTGTATGAGAGAATAGGGGATTATCCTATGGCGGTTATGAATTTTGATAGTGCCCTGAAATATACAGAGAAGCGTGAAGAAAAAGCAAGACTTATTATAGAAAAAATAAGAGTACTGCAATGTGAAAACAGATTTTCAGAAGCTAAAGTTATATATGAGGAATATATAGAAGAATTCGGTTTGAATGCTGATGTTATATATGATTACTCTGAACTTCTTCAAAGAATGAATGAGATTGAAAATGCAATAAATATTATAAAGGATAATCTTGATAAAGCTTCTGATGATAAAGAAGAAGAGATGCTGCTTAGAAAACTTTGTACAATCTATGGTGAAGAAGGTTATATAAATATGGCAAATGAAACCTTCAGAGTTATTATAAATAAATTTCCTAAGGATTTCAGAGCTTATAAGCTTATAGCGGATATATTGAAAGATCATGGCTTATATGACGATGCGACAGAGTATTATCAAAAAGCTATAGAACTTGACATAAACGGCACGGAAAATTATTATAGTAGTTTAGTAGAGAATGAATACAGTAAAAAAACATTATTTAAGCCGGATATGAAAAATGAAATTAAGAAGGCTCTTGAACTTGGAACAAAGACTAAAACTATCGTTGATTATATAAAACTTGCAAGAATTTACAGAGTAACAAAAAAATATAAGCTTGCAGTAGAAACGATAAATAAGGGTGTTTCACAAATAAGATGTTATGGATGTTTTTATAGCGGCTGTCATGAGCTTTTTTATGAAAAGGGTTTGATATATGAGGCTATGAAAAAATATGATATGGCAAGGAATTGTTATAAAAAGGCATTGTCAATAAAAGGACATTGTACACAATATGAGGAATGTTTAAAGAGGATTGATGGGAAATGATAGTTGGAATTGATTTAGGAACTACAAATAGTCTGATTGGATATCTGGATGGTGAAGATGTAAAGATTATACCGAACAGGCTGGGAGATAATCTTACCCCGTCTATAGTCAGTGTTGATGAAGAAGGTACTGTATACGTGGGAAAGACAGCAAAGGAAAGAAAGCTTACATATCCTGAACAGTCGGCAGACGTATTTAAGAGAAGTATGGGTACAAATAAAAAATTTGTACTTGGAGACAGAGATTTTACCGCAGAGGAGCTCTCAAGCATAGTGCTTAAATCATTAAAAGAGGATGCCGAAAGTTATCTCGGCGAAGAGGTTAAGGAAGCGGTAATAAGTGTACCTGCTTATTTCAATGATGCACAGAGAAAGGCAACAAAAAAGGCAGGTGAACTTGCAGGCTTTGTAGTGGAACGTATAGTAAGTGAGCCTACGGCTGCAGCGATTGCATATGGGCTTAATAAAAAGAATGCGGATACAAAATTTTTAGTGTTTGATTTGGGCGGTGGTACATTTGATGTATCCATATTGGAATTATTTCAAAACATTATGGAGGTAAGAGCTGTAGCAGGAGATAATTTCCTTGGTGGAGAGGATTTTACCGAAGTTTTGATGCAGATGTTCTTCCGTGAGAAAGATATTAACCAGGATGAGCTTGATGTTAAAACACTTGCGTATATCAGGAAACAGGCAGAGACATGTAAGCTTGGTTTTACTGACTCAAGAACTTCTATGTTCAAATGTAAAATAAATGATGAAGTATATGAATATGAAATAAATATTGATGACTATGAAAAAAGCTGTCAGATTCTTCTTAATAAGATTAAGAAACCTATAGAAAGAAGTCTTAAGGATGCTAATATCAGGCTTAAGGAGATTGAAGAGGTTATACTTGTCGGAGGTGCCACCAAGCTTCCGATAGTAAGAAAATTTGTCAGCAGATTATTCGGCAGACTTCCGAATACAAGCATAAATCCGGATGAAGTTGTGGCGGTAGGTGCTTCTATTCAGGCTGCGATGAAGGAAAGAAACGAAGCTGTAAAAGAAATGATACTTACTGATGTATGTCCGTTTACGCTTGGCACGGAGGTTGTTGTATCACGAACCGGAGGCGTGAAAGAAGGAGGACATTATCTGCCTATTATAGAGAGAAATTCTGTAATACCTGTAAGCAGAACCGAGAGGCTTTATACAGCTGATGATAATCAGGATAAGATAAGAATAAAGATACTTCAGGGAGAAAGCCGTTATGCCAGAAATAATGTCTACCTCGGGGATCTTGAACTCACCGTGCCGCTTGGACCGGCAGGCAAAGAGGCTGTAGATGTAACATATACCTATGATGTTAATTCCATACTTGAGGTTGAGGCTAAGATTATATCCACAAAACTGTCTAAAAGGATTGTTATAAAAAATGATGATACAGATATGACTGACGAGGAGATTGACGAGAGACTTGCATCTCTTGCTTCGCTTAAGATACCTCCGAGAGAGCAGGAAGAAAATAAGCTTTTGCTGCTTCGTGGAGACAGAATGTATGAAGAGGCAACAGGAGATATGAGAAATATCATTGAGAAGTATATGCTTAGATTTGAAGAAGTGCTCGACAAACAAAATCCGGATGATATAAAGCGGGCAAGAGAAGAGATAAAGGAATTTCTGGATAATATAGATGAAGAATTGATATAAATAAGTGCAGCACATGATACTTGTTGTACAAGTGATTGCGTATAGCATAGTTATTTATAAAGTAAAAAAATGTTTGACATATGTGATATTATGTGGTAAATTATGTGAGTATGTTGAAGAAGCAGAGTATCCACTCTCACCTTAGCACTATAAGTGACTTGGGTTAATAATTACTTTTTATGGAGTATTTTTGCGTGGATAGTTATGCTATCCACTTTTTTTGATTATAACACAAATATGGAGGTGTGTAGTATTAGCGAGGTTTTAATTAACGAACAGATTAGGTTTAAGGAAGTCAGAGTTGTAAGCGAGACAGGAGAACAGCTTGGCATCATGTCTTCAAAGGAAGCTCAGAAATTAGCCGAGGAGGCAGAGGTTGACCTTATACTTATTGCTCCGACTGCGAAGCCGCCTGTAGTCAGAATACAGGATTTTGGTAAGTATCGTTATGAGATTGCGAGACGTGAGAAGGAAGCTAAAAAGAAGCAGAAGGTTATCGAGATTAAGGAAGTAAGACTTTCCCCGAATATTGATACCAATGACCTCAATACCAAGGTCAATATGGCAAGAAAGTTCTTAACTAAGGGAGACAAGGTCAAGGTTACATTAAGATTCAGAGGAAGAGAGCTTGCACATGTTAATTCAAGCAAGAGTATACTTGATGAATTTGCAGAGAGGCTTTCCGATGTCGCAGTAATCGACAAACCGGCTAAGTTTGAAGGTCGTAGTATGATAATGTTTTTAGCTGAAAAACGCTAAATATAATTAATATAGTTATTTTAAGGAGGAAAGAAAATGCCAAAGTTAAAGACAAAAAAGGCTGCTGCAAAGCGTTTTAAAAAGACAGGAACAGGTGAGTTAAAGAGAAATAAAGCTTATAAGAGTCATATCCTTACTAAGAAGAGCACTAAGAGAAAGAGAAATCTTAGAAAAGCAACCATGACTGATAAGACAAACAGCAAGGTTATGAAGAAGATATTACCATATTTATAGGAGGAATAGACTAATGGCAAGAATTAAAGGCGGCGTTGGCGCTAAGAAAAGACATAACAGAGTTTTAAAGCTCGCTAAAGGATATAAGGGAGCACGTTCAAAGCAGTACAGAGTAGCAAAGCAGTCAGTAATGAGAGCTCTTGCTAC
>JAFTFE010000155.1 GCA_017449765.1 Lachnospiraceae bacterium
AATTACCTATAAGAATGTGCTTTAATCTGTCCTTATAGGTAAAACTCCTAAAAAACTATCTTTCAATTAAATATATGCTTATTGTATATATACATCAATATAATAGTAAGATATAATTTCGGCTTGAATATCATGATTTATCGTGATGTTCAAGCCGGTGCGGCGGATATGGCTCTTGGACTTAATAAGAATATAATTTATATGCCGTAGGTCAAAGGGCGCAGGAGTTATGGGTTTGCAAAAGAACCGTATAAAAGCGAGAGCGGGTTCTTGGCAAACCCTTATAACTCCGAAGCCTTGTGACATATGGCATATATTATATAAATTACATAGTCCAAGAGCATATCCGCCACACCCTTAAAGCGCTAAACATTTATTTAATTGTCTGAAAAAAGCTTCAAAGTATTTTTGGTGTATGTGAGATTATTATAAAGGTATGAAGAGGCACTGTCGTTATCATTGTCATTGTCTCCAATTTTAGATATAATATCCAACATATTTTCGTAGAAGGTTAATAACAGCTCATATTGAGAGTAGGATAGGAGATTACTCAGAGTGTTACCGGATCTGTAATCGTATATGTTGGTAGTTGCTGTCTCGTCTGTCTTTTGAAGTGCAGTTGCGGCTTCGCTCAAAGCAGAGTTATCAGCAGCGTAAGTACTGTTGGAAGTGTTAACAGCTGCATTTGTGGAAACTTCACTTTGGTTAGCTGAATTTACGGCATATGAGGCATTAGGGATATTGTTTGCAACTCCTGAGTCTAATGCATCACGAACTTTAGCTATGTAATGATTAACACTTTCATATGGAGGGATGCCGCCGTATTTTGCTACAGCTCCGGTTCCTGCGTTATAACCTGCGAGCATCATATTCAGATCACCATCATACATATCGGATAGCTGTTTTAACAGCTTTGCTCCGCCCATAATATTCTCATAAGGGTCATATGCATTTTCCACACCTAATGCTTTAGCTGTATCCGGCATAAGCTGCATTATGCCCATAGCTCCTGAGGATGAGGTATCATTGGGATTGAAACGGGATTCTGTGTAGGCAACAGCTTTGAGTACTTCCTCAGATATGCCGTATTTCTCAGATGCCTCTCTGAAAATCTCTTCTAAGGTTAGTTCTTTATTATCAATTAGGTTAGCAGTTTCCTGTTCTAAAATTTTATCAAAGTTATTGGATTTTACCTGTTGAGTGTTATTTACACTTACTATATTGGTGTTTAATTCATTGACATAACCGATTCCATCTATGTAAATCATTTGTTTTCTCTCCTTTGTAAGTGCTATATAAAATTATATCGTAATTTTTTTAAATAAAATAAATGTTTTGTTGAAAATTTCACTAATAAAGTATAACATATTTATATGTGATTTACAAAAATCTTTTTGTATGGCATATTTTAGAAATAATTAATCATGTGTGAAATATGTGCGTGTGTATTTTCAAAAATCAGTGATAGACTGATATAAATAAGAAGTATGGAGGATAACATGGTTAGGAGAAGATTGACATTTTCAGGTATGGTACAAGGTGTTGGGTTCAGATATCGTTCATATTATATTGCAGAAAGTCTCGGGCTTACAGGATGGGTAAAGAATCAGTGGGACGGAAAAGTACTTATGGAAGTGCAGGGCAGTGAAGATGCTATCGACCGGCTGATAATAAATCTCGGTAAGCAAAGATTTATATATATTGAGGATATTGATATCCGTGATATACCGGTCGATGAGCATGAAAAAAGCTTTGAAATAAGATAGGAATACCATATTAAAAAATATGATATGGTATTCCTATTTTAATTATTTTGTTAAGATGTTTTATAACAAATCACACAAGATATGGATTACTCTGTGCCAAAAATTGATTGCCGCCGTATCTTATGCAGTATATCTTTATCAGATTTAAAAATGCAAATGTGAGAGAGCGTACAAGACCATCCTTCATTTGTGGGTTAGGAAGCAGTTTGCTTATATATGATGCAGAAAGCTTACCTATATCTATTGCCTGCATACCGTCAGTTATGCGGATGTTGTCTGCCCCTAAGTATACTATGTCTACGACGTTAGGCAAAGGGATTCTTATATTTCTGCTAAGATCAACTATAAATTTTGTGGTAAGCATAATTCCCCTGCCACCCATAAGTCCTTGCGGACAGTTGAGTATAATACTGTCACCTTCATAAGCAACTGCCTGAAGGATATTCTGCTTTGGCGATAGCGGAATCTTATCACCTATTGGGTCTCCGTATATCCAGATAGAGCGGTAAGGGTTAATAGGAAGAGTATCACGTTCCTTTTTGATTAGTTCAATAAATTCCTGTGGTGAAGCATCTTTTTTCAGATAGCTTACATATAAGGGATTATTAAAGAAATTCTCATACAGGCAGATATTCTGATAGAAGTTCTTTATATAACCGGCATAGACGGAAAGCTCAGGATAACTAAAAATGTCTGCATAACCGATTTCCGTGAGTTTATTTCTTAAGTATACATAGTTTTCGGTTGAGAAGTTATTATAGTCAAAATTAATAAGCTCGCTATCTTTTATTTTTTGATCAAAATCTTTTGAGATTCTTCTCTTGTCTGCAATCTGCGGATAAAAATAATCGATTCCCCAAAACTTTAAAAAGCGTTCAAAATCATCACTTTCCTCAGCTATCAGTTGCCAGAATACAGTATCATAATACTGTTTCTCTCCGGGAAATGCATATATTGCCTGAACAATTTGCTCTGCGTTAGGTGAATATCCCTGAAAGCTTGTGGAATAAAGCTCAGAGGATTTAGTTCTTGAAATAAGAATTTCATCTGAATAAATATTATGTTCAACAAGTGCATATAAAATTGTATTATAAATATTAATAATACAACTGCGGATTGCTTCAGTGAGCATAATTAATGTACGTTCATCTCTATAAAGCGCAGACAGACTGCTTCTTGCTTCGCCGTCAAGCTGGTTAGGATTTGCCGGTTGCCCTTTCATCATTTGTCTTTGTGAAAAAGCATTCATAATCTGTGACTGAGCATTAAGTACCATTGCAATATGCATATTATAATCAAATTGCATTGTATTTTGGTATTTACTGAAAAAGTCTTCATAGGATATATTTACGCCTGAATCAGATAATATCTGTATTGCACGTTGTGACATCTCGCCTATGATTCCGGATGCCTGACCTTGCATATAATATACAACTTCATTAAGATTTTTATTACTTTGATAGAGTCCGGAAAAATTATTAAATGCGTCATTGGCTTTAACAATATAAGCACCTAATTCGCACGAAATATTCCTGAATCCATCAGGATAATTTTTTACATTACCAAGTAAATTAAATTCAACCCCCATAAGCTCCTCCCGGTAAATTATTATTTTAATATATTTTTTAATCAAGCCATATTACATCAGTGACATAAATAACTTCACATGCTCCGTCTCCCGTATCGGTTCTTGTAGTACTTGAATCCCATAGAAAGACTTTTCCTCTTTTATTTTCTGCATCTACATTTACAAGATAGCCTGTAATTTTAATATGGTCGCCTTTTTTTATTCGACGGATTTTTCGCTTAATTGTATTGTCGGCAGCTATAAGATGATTGTTTGACATGTGACATGATACATATTCCACACTATCCACTGAGTCAAGTTCATCGTATGAATTAACTTTCCAAAAAACCCATCTTCCGTGCTGGCTCCAGTGAAAATCGATTTCATCGTTATATTCAGCAACCTTTCCCCAGGCAAGTGCGATATCTCTCGGGGCAAGTCTGTTGCCAAGCCCCAATCCGTAGTAATTTTTTGTATGTACAACCAAGGCTTCAATTTCGTAAGTATATTGTGGATAGAAAGATACTTCATATCCTCCTATTTCTTTTTCAATATATCCTGTGGTTTCTGTCTGAATTGGTTCGCCTATGCCTGCAATTCCTCTGCGTACACCAATGTTTGGTATTATAAAAAATGCAATAAGAATTAATACGGCTAATATGCCGGTTATTATAATCGGGAGTTTAATCTGAGGAGGCTGTTTTTTCTTTTTTTGAAGCTCTGCCGCATTAACCTGTAGAGGTGCCTGCATTGAAAAAAGATTGTTAAGCACCGCATTTCTATCGGGAATTTCTTCTTTTATAACCTTTTTTTCGGTATTATTAGGTATAAATGAACCGCAGTTATCACAAAAATCCGTATTATCAGAAACAGGGTTTCCACAAAATGGACAGTTCATAATTTTTTTCTCCTAAATAAATATTTTCTATCTTAAAATTATATCATAACTTAATATTTTGTATCAAGCATTATCAAATAATATTATGGAAATATTGAATTGCTACACAAACTAATTTGTGTTAATATTAGAATAATTAGTAATCGGGAAATGGTAATTTGTCATTCTGAATCAGATCTGCGAACGGAGGAAGTGTTATTGAACGATTCACATGTAAGAAAAATAAATCGTAACCTTGTATATGGATGGATGCTTATAGTCCTTATCCTGTTTGTAAGTTATACACTCGAGGTGGTCAAGGGTCAGAGAAGTCTGGCTTATCTTGTTGTCTTTATGGTTGTGACTGCAGTTCCCGCAATAATAGTTTTGATTCTTTATCTTAAAAAACCGGACAGATATTCTTTAAGGTATACGATTGTCGGCGGATATTTTATAATGTATATTTTTGTTATGATTACCGGCAGTACGACTATGGTTTTTTCTTATATTCTTCCTATGCTTTCACTTCTTGTACTGTATCATCAGCCGGTAATTATTCTTGTAACCGGAATCTGTGCAACTCTTTTAAATATCATATCTGTTTTATTAAGATATAATCGTGGTGAGATAAATACGGCGAACAGCAAGGATATTGAGATACAGCTTGCGTTACTTTTCCTGTGCTTCCTCGGCTCTTATCTGGCAACGAGAATCTATGATGAAATCCATAAAACCAATGAAAAATATAATAAAGAACTGACGGAAAGAAGCAAAGATATCGAGCGAATGACTATGCAGACCATCACTACCATCGCAAATACGATAGATGCAAAGGACGAATATACACGTGGACATTCAAAGCGTGTTGCTGAGTATTCGGCTACGATTGCAAAAGAACTCGGACTATCCGAGATAGAGATTTCCAATATCCGTTTTATAGGTCTATTACATGATATAGGTAAAATCGGTATTCCGGATTCGGTTTTAAATAAGCCGGGTAAGCTTACAAATGAAGAGTATCAGGTAATGAAAGGACATACTGTTGCAGGTGCGGAAATTTTGAAAGATATAGATATGATTCAGGGACTTGAAATCGGTGCAAAATATCATCATGAACGAATAGACGGCAAGGGATATCCGGAAGGTATTTCAGGTGATGATATTCCATACATAGCTCGTATCATAGCTGTTGCAGATGCTTATGATGCTATGTCCTCCAATCGTGTATACAGAAGACATCTGCCTAAAGAAAAGATTCTTAACGAATTAAAGAATGGACGTGGAACTCAGTGGGATGAAGAAATCACCAATGTCATGATTAAATTAATTGAAGAAAACAGACTTCCTAAGGTTAATCCTGATGCTGATACTGAACTTGTCCAACAGACATCAACTATATTATCAAGAGTAATTGATATAGCAGAAGACAGGGGTGCTGAGAATAAAGATGAATTAGATGAGCTTACAAGCACATATGGTCGTGATAAAGGAAAGGCCGCTATTCAGAATTCCATAGCAAAAAATGGTTCAGGCTGCCTGCTTATATTTGATATTGACCATTTCCATAAAATAAACGATATTGAAGGATTTATCGTAGGAGATATATATTTGAAAAAGGTTGTGGAACAGATACGTAATCTGTCGGAAAATCAGATTATATCACGTTTTGGTGCAGACGAGTTCGTAGTATATTTTCCTGATGTGGCTGATTCTAAAGAAGCCGGCAAGGTTGCAGAAGTCTTTTTGGAGCGTATAAAGAGTCTGGCGGATAATGAAATCTCTGTGAGCAGACTTTCGGTTTCAATCGGTATAACTGAGGTTGTAACAGAGAAGGATAAGGTGATGTTCCTTTATGAAAATGCGAATAAGGCACTTTATGTTGCAAAGCAGCAAGGCGGAAATACATATTACTGCCATCAGTCGGTAGAATATCACAATGATGAACTTTCGGACCCTGCGGCTGACCTTAAAAAACTGGTTGAAATTATACAAAATCATGAGCATTATAAGGGCGGTCTTATCGCAGAATATCCGGAATTCGGTAAAATGTATGAATTCATAAGCTCTCTTGCCGAGCGTAACGATATGAAGGTTCAGATAACATTATTTACTGTATCACAGATAAAGGGTAATAAGGTATTTCTTGATGAGCAGGAGCGCGTCATGGAGCTTTTGGAAAAGGCGATTGTTAATTCTATCCGTAATGTGGATGTGGTAACAAGATACAGCAGTACCCAGCTTGCGATACTTCTTATGAATCTGTCCGAAGAAGAGGTTAAAAATGTAATAAAACGTATCATGACAGAATTCCTGCGTACATATGATAAAAATGAGTTCTCAGTTCATTATGATACTGCGGATTTGTCGAAGAACCGATAAAAGGGAGATATTATGCTTTTTAAAAAATCAGATTCCAAAATCAAAACATATGATAAAGAAAATCAAATTCCGGTTCTTCGGTGCAGTATATGTACAGGTGAGCAGGTTGCCGGTTTCAAGGATATTCATACCGGAAAATTCAATGATGTAACATTAATTCGCAATGAGTCGGAATTGGAAAAATTTATGAAAGAATACGGTTTATCCGATATTACCAGGGAATATTAGAAATACCAATTATATTAATCTTGCATAAATCATTAAATAATAATAAAATGAATAAGTGATTAGAAAATATAAGCCATATAACAGGGAGGCATATTATGATTACCAATGACGAGGGAATAGTCCATTTAAAACATAAAATAATAGAAGAAGTTGCCAGGCTTGCGTGGGAAGATAATCTTACAGAGGAGTCAAAAAATGAACTGGTATACAGGATTATACCGGGGCCGAAGGCTAATTACAGGTGTTGTATATACAAGGAAAGAGAATTAGTAAGGCAGAGAATAAGACTTGCAGAAGGTCTTTGTCCTACACCCGAAGAAGAGTCTGATAATGTTATACAGATACTTAAGCCTGCGTGTGAAGAGTGTCCTATATCGGCATATACGGTTACGGATAACTGCCGTCTGTGTGTAGGAAAGCCATGTCAGAGCTCGTGTAATTTTGGTGCGATATCTATAGGACATCATCGCTCTCATATTGATGTATCTAAGTGTAAGGAGTGCGGTAAATGTGCTGCCGCCTGTCCTTATTCAGCTATCGCACATCTTGAGAGACCTTGTAAGAAAGCTTGTCCGACGGGAGCGATTACATATGACGAGAATGGTCTTTGCATGATAGATGAAAGCAAATGTGTACAGTGTGGTCACTGTATTCATGCATGTCCGTTCGGAGCAATATCCTCAAAGTCTTATCTGGTGGATATTATAAAGGAAATAAAGGCAGGCAAAGAGGTTATAGCTATGTGTGCTCCTGCGACTGAGGGACAGTTTGGCAAGGATATAACTATGGCATCAATTAAAGCCGGTCTTATGGAAATGGGATTTTCGGATATGGTTGAGGTAGGCTTGGGTGGAGATATGACTGCCGCTTATGAGTCTCTCGAATGGGCAGAAGCATTAGAGGAAGGCAAAAAGATGACTACATCCTGTTGTCCGGCATTTATAAATATGATGAGAAAGCAGTTCCCGGAGCAATTCGAGAAGAATATGTCCACGACGGTTTCACCTATGTGTGCAATTTCAAGATATCTCAAGGCTACGCATCCGGGATGTGTAACAGTATTCGTAGGTCCGTGTATTGCCAAGAAAGCGGAATCACAGGATAAATCTGTACCGGATAATGCGGACTATGTTATGACATACGGAGAGTTCAGAGCTTTGCTTCGTTCAAAGGATATTGAACTTAAGCCTGTGGAAGAAGGCTATCAGGAGGCTTCTGTATGGGGTAAGAGATTTGCTGCTTCAGGCGGAGTTGCCAATGCGGTTTTAGAGTGTATGAAGGAAAGAGAAGTAGATACTGAAGGAATAACCCTTAAGAAATGTGCCGGAGGCGATGAATGTAAGAAGACACTTCTTTTACTTAAGGCAGGCAGATTAGAAGAAAACTTTGTAGAAGGTATGATGTGTCCCGGCGGCTGTGTAGGCGGACCGTCAAAACATAAGACCGAAGTTGAGATAACCAGAGCAAGAGAGGCGCTTTTATCGCAGGCTGATAAGAGGGCAGTATTGGAAAACTTAAAGCAGTATCCTATGGATAAGTTTTCGATGTTCAGAGATGGGCACATGGAGTAAAGTATGAATACAATAGACAGAGTTTTAAATGCTTTAGAGCAAAATAAGGGAGTGTTTATATCAGGCGAAGAACTGGCTTATGATATAGGTGTGTCCAGAAACTCTGTATGGAAGGCTGTCAGAGAATTACGCAATAAGGGTTATGTTATAGATTCTGTCACCAACAGGGGCTATAGTTTAAGGACGGAAAATGATATTATATCCGTGCAGGGAATAAGTACATTTCTCGATGATAAATCCTATGCTGATTATATAGAGGTATATGATGAGATTTCTTCGACGAATGATATGGCGAAGCAAAAGGCGGCCTTGAAGCCTTCTTATAATCATGCAATTATAGCTAAGACGCAGACAAAGGGCAGGGGACACGGAGAAAAAAATTTTGAATCACCGAAAGGTGGTATATATCTTAGTGTAATTCTTGATCCTAATGAGCTTGTTTATAAGAATATTACGGTATGTGCAGCGGTTTATGTGGCAGATGTTCTTGAAGAGATAACGAAAGAAAAGACTCAGATTAAATGGGTTAATAATATCTATATAGATGACAAAAAGGTCTGTGGAATATTGTCCGAAACCATAGCTGATATGGAGACGGGAGCACCTGATACATATATAATCGGTATAGGAATTAAGTATGATGTTTTATCGAAGAATGAACTTATTGCTAAGCTTCTTAATCGTATTTATAATCCTGAAAAATATTACACTAAGGCTAAACTTAAGGATGATTATGAAAAAAGGCTTATGTATATAAATCAAAAAGTCGGTTTCAGAATATACGAGACACAGGGGAAGAAATGTTTTGATGCAGTCATAATCGGAATAAATGATGATGGACATCTGATTGTCAAAGAGGAGGATAATAAGCTAAGGATTTTGCAGACAGGCGAGATACCGGAATAATATAATACACAGGAGATGAAACGTAAGTGAAGAAAAAGCTTTCATTGTATTGGCTGACAGCCATTATAATCACTGCAATTATAATGTTACTTAATATACTTGCATGCTTTAAGGGCTTTTGCGATTTTTATTCGGACAGAATATATGGAAGAATTGCTGATATAATCGGCAGGGTGATGAGTATATTTCCGATTGCATTAGGAGAAATTCTGATGTACACAGGGGCTATGCTTTTTTTATTTCTGGTAATTCTTGCCATACTATTTATCTTTTTAAGGAAAAAAGAAATTATAAGACGATTTGCCGTGAGATATTTTAAGACGATGCTCATGATTGTTCTGCTTGTAATACTTATATACACGTTTAATTGGATTATCCCTTTTCGAAGCAGTCTGCTTGGCAATGATAATCAAAGTCAGAGAGAATATTCTGCAGAAGAGCTTCTTGCTGTAAGGAACTATATGGTTGAACAGATTAATATTAACTCAGAGCTTGTTCCACGTGACGGGGATGGTAATATTATCCTTATGGATATGGATACTGCTTATGAGGAGGTTGTATCGGCCATGCAGGGTATAAGCGGAAGGTACACAAGGCTTAAGGGGTATTATCCAAAGGCTAAGCCTGCTATGTGTTCGGATTTTTTGGAATGGATGTGGATAGGAGGATATACATATCCTTATACAATGGAGATTACATATAATAAATACACGGATAAGCTTTATTTTCCTGTGCTTCTTGCACACGAGGAGAGTCACCATAAGGGGTATTATCAGGAAAATGAAGCCAACTTCTTAAGCTTTGTATCTTGTGTTGAAAGCGATAATTATTATCTTCGATATGCAGCATATCTTGATATGTATTCTTTCTTCCAGGATGAATATTGTGATTGTCTGAGAACAGTATACAGCGATGAAGAGATAAAGCGTATATTGGATAAGGAACCTAAAATCTGTAAGCAGGCATGGGATGACTTGGCTTATGCGTCGCATAAGGCTAATGAGGCATATGAGAAAGAAAAACATCCTATGGACAGCCTTACGAATGTTGCAAAAGATATAGCAGACGAGGGCTGGAGCATGCAGGAAGAGGTACTTTCCGGAAATTACTATGATGATGTAGTCGGGCTTATATTGGAATACTACGATGGGATTCTGTATTAAAAATTTGTTATCGCTTTTACTGATAGCTGATTATAGCTTATATGAATTTTATTTTTTCCTATAAATCTGATATGATTACTTCAATATAAAAATCATATGGAGGAGAAAAAAATGGGAAAAATTTATAATTCGATTACAGAATTGGTAGGACATACACCTTTAGTTGAGTTTCACAGACTTGAAGAGGCACTTGGACTTAAGGGAAGAATACTTGGTAAGTTAGAGTATTTCAACCCTGCCGGTTCTCACAAAGACCGTATAGCTCTTGAGATTATAGAGCAGGCAGAAAAAAGAGGCGAGATAAGTCCTGATAAGACTACGCTTGTTGAGTTTACAAGCGGTAACACAGGTATAGCACTTGCAGCATTTGCTGCAGCAAAAGGATATCCGTTCAGGATAGGACTTCAACCGGGGGTTTCGGTAGAGAGACTTAAGCTTCTTGAAGCGTACAATGCTGACATAATACCGGTTGAGCCTGAGGATTTGGCGATAGTTTATG
>JAFTFE010000156.1 GCA_017449765.1 Lachnospiraceae bacterium
AAGCCGAGAACGAAGATAAGAAATCTGATGAAGATGGGAGTGCCGAAAGATTTGGCGTACCAAGCTGGAAATAGTCGGAGAGGTTATTGGTTCACGACACATACAGTCGCTGTTAATATGGCAATGACAAAAGAAAGACTGGTAAACAGTGGCTTTTATGATTTAGCCACAGCCTATCAGTCAGTGCACGTCAACTATTGAAAGCGCCGTATACCGAACGGTACGTACGGTGCTGTGAGAGGACGGCGGTTAGTCACCGCCTCCTACTCGATTGTTCCTAACGGTGCACGTTTCTAACCGGTTAAAGTCCCGAATCCACCCGGTAGTGAAAAGGATATAGCTAAAGGCAAGGTGCCCATTGCAAGGTGGAATCTGAAGCAAGCCGGATATGGGAAACATACTAACCCATGGAAAAGCTTTGGTCTGACGAACAGAAATCTCATATGAGGTTACGCAAGAGGGTAAGACTGCCAGTCAAGTCGAAGCTGAAAGACCTTTCTTCCCGAAAATCGGTTCAAAGTATCAAGCCGAGCTTGTCAAGAATCAAAGTGTATACGATATGATGGCTTAGCTATTATGGTATAGAATCGTGAAGAACAACATAGATGACATAAATGGATGGCGCTATTATATAATAAATATGTATGTGTATATGGAAACAATGTAAGAGGCCAAGAATGAAGGTAAGAAATCTGATGAAGATGGCAGTACCGAAAGATTTGTCATACCAAGCTGACAATAGTCGGAGAGGTTATTTGTTCACGATGCATATAGTTGTTGTAAATATAGCAATGACAAAAGAAAGACTGATAAACAGCGGCTTTTATGATTTAGCCGCGCATATCAGTAGAAAAGGTGGAATTTAAAAATTTGTTTCAGGAATGAATATTAATGAATATTAAACAGGCTTTGGGGTATGCAAAATCCATCGAATATGTTATAATGATATGTGGGTGTTCGGAAAGGATGGAATATTCCAGAAGAACATTGAAAGAAGCTGTAGAAAAAGTCTCGGTTGGGATATTAATAGAATCTAAGTGCGAGTTTGAAATTTCTGATGTTGATAAGATTAAGTCCGTTGAAGAGAAGATTATAATCATAGGACACAGAATATTAAGAACTGAAATGGCAGAAATGGCTGCATTGTTTATTCTTATGTGGCTGATGTATGATTAGCTAGTTGAAAAACACGAAAGCATTGATAAAATTTGCATATTTATAATACAAATTGTTGTAGTAATTGAGGAGGTTATAGTACGATGTTGGAACTTATGTCGGAAATATTAGATATAGAAGTAGGAGAATTAGGTGAGGAAACTATTTTGGAAGAGTTGGATGAATGGGATTCTCTTGCAAAATTATCATTGATGGCCGAGGCGAAAAAAAGATATCATAAGATGATTGCACCAGATGAAATGAAGGAATTCAAAACAATAGGGGATATTATTTTATTTTTACAAAAATAAATAACCGAAGGAGTTGAAAAATGAAAACTATACTGGTTACCGGCGCTTCGTCTGGCATAGGTGCAGAGACTGTAAGGTATTTATCAAAATGTGGTTATAATATAGTTATGGTAGCCAGGAATATCGAACGGCTTAAAGAAGTTGCATTTCAGGTTGATAAAGATTCACTGATCATACCATATGATTTGAGAGATTTGAGCAGTATAGAAACTATTTTTAAAAAATGTGAAGAAAATGAATTAGTTTTAGACGGTATGGTTCATGCGGCAGGTATTGTACAAGATACACCAATCAGAACTAATGATATAGAAATAATGCAGGAAGTTACCACAATACATTATTATGCGTTTGTTGAGTTAAGCAAGTATTTTAGTAAGAAAAGATATTCTAATGATGGTAGTTCAATTGTTGCCATATCTTCTATGGCAAGTGTATTACATGAAAAAGGTATGTGTACATATTCTGCTGCAAAATCAGCTATGGATGCGGCTGTTGGTGTAATGTCTAAAGAGTTCTGCAATCGTAGTATAAGAGTAAATTCTATACTTCCGCGGATGGTCAATACTCCTATGATTACTAATCTTGGCTATTTAGATTCAAATTCTGTTAAAGAGGCATTAGATCCAATACAGATTGCATATTTGGTTGAATTTTTGCTTTCAGACAAATCAAAACATATTACAAATGCACATATTCCGGTAGGGGGTTGATATCCGATGACAGGTTATGTTGAAGGAATCAAAATAAAGGGAATAAGGGCTGCGGTTCCTACAAATATTGTTAATAATAAAGAATTGCTTGAGTCTGCTACCGATAGGAGGTTACATAAGCAGATAAAATTGACCGGTATATTCGAAAGAAGAGTAACAGTTGGAAATCAAAAAGCGTCAGATTTAGCCTCGATAGCAGCAGAACAACTATTGACAGATTTATGCTGGGATAGAGATAGTATTGATGTCTTGGTTTTTGTAACACAGTCTGGCGACTTGAGTCGACCTGCATCGGCGATGTTGATTCATAATCGTCTAAAATTAGGACAAAACTGTCTTGCATTTGATATGAATATGGGTTGTGCAGGTTTTATAGGTGGACTAGAAACGGTATCTGGAATGCTAAGTGTAACAAAAGGAAAAGGGCTTTTGCTGGTTGGTGAAAGTAATGCTGTTCTGGGAGATGATTCGGATCATAATTCGTTTTTAGATGGGGATGCTGCGGCAGCAATTGCTTTAGAGTATGTTGATGGTGCATCACCTATTGATTTTGCACATTACAGTGATGGTAGCAGAGCATGTCTATTGTATAAACCATTTGATAGACCATCTTATATGGATGGAAATGCGATTATGTTTTTTGGATTGAGTGAGGTTGCCAACACATGTAAAGATTATATGCAGTGTCAGAATATCACAGATTCAGATATTGACTATTACGTATTTCATCAAGCGCAGAAAATGATCATAGATGGTATTGTAGATGATTTGCAGATTCCTAAAGAAAAAGTACTGATATCATGTGATAGGTATGGCAACACATCTTCAGCATCTATACCACTTACAATTGTTTCTGAACTATGTGGGATTGGATCAGGAAAGAAACGAATATTTGCGTGTGGGTTTGGTATAGGGTTATCCTGGGGTATTTCTGTATTTGATATTAATATTGGAGAATTGAAGCCTGTTATAGAAAGTGATTATTGTTATAAAGATAGGGAATGTTTTGAAAGAAAGGATGTAATATAATGAGTATTGAGGAAAAAAAAGAAGTACTGGCTGATATTTTGGAAGTTGATATTGAGGAAATTGTTGAAGATCGTGAACTTTCAACTTATGAAGCATGGGATTCGATTGCGGTTTTAGGAGTTATTTCAGTCATTAATGAAAAAGCTGGAAAATTTCCACATGCTGATGATATTAAAAAGTTAAAAACTATCGGAGACGTGTTGAAAGCATTGGATGAGTAAAAGGATATAATATGGCTAATTATTTAATTACTGGTGCTACTTCAGGGATTGGCAGAGAATGTGTGGCACGACTGATAAAAAATGAAAACTATGTAGTTGCTGTTGGGCGCGATGAACAAAAATTGGAGTTGCTTACAGAAGAGTTTAAAGATAATATTTGTACTATCAAATATGATTTGAGCAATATTACTGATATCGGTAAAATATTTGAAGTAAGTAGGAAGCGGAATATAATATATGATGGGATGGTATACGCTGCAGGTGTTGATATGCTATGTCCGATTAAAGTTAATTCTATAGAAAAAACAAGATATGTTATGGATGTTAATTGCTTTGCATTTATAGAAATGGGTAAATACTTTTATAAAAAACAATTTTCTAAAGCTAATTCATCAATTGTTGCGATTTCATCAATTTCGAGTTTGACTAACGATATAGGTATGATGTCCTATTCCGCATCGAAAGCAGCCCTCAATTCAGTTGTTAAAACAATGTCTAAAGAATTCCTTAATAGAAAAATTAGAGTTAATGCAGTTTTGCCAGCTGGCGTGGATACAGCAATGGCAAATAAAAAGAATGAATTACTAAAAAGGACATCTGATGACATAATAAAACAACAAGGATTAGGTTTGATACCTGTTGCTCAAATTATAGATGAAATTGTTTTTTTGTTGTCCGACAATGCAGAATATATGACAGGAGAATTAATCACAATAAGTGGTGGTGCTAGATATTAATAATTGAAAGGTATGGTGAGAAAATGGAAGAAAAGTTATATGCAATATTGTCAGAATTAAGACCGGAATTTAATTTCAGAGAAAGTAGCAATTATGTAGAAGATGGATATCTGGATTCGTTTGACATAGTGACCTTGGTTTCTGCCATAGAAAAAGAATTTGGTATTGTGGTGAACGGTCTTGATATATTACCTGAGAATTTTGAGTCAGTTAAAGCTATTAGTGCATTAATTAATAAAGGAGAAAATAAATGATAAAGGACATAATCAAAGAAGCGATAGAAGAACTAAATGAACAATTAGACGATGATGAAAAAATTGAATATGATGAAAATCTTAAATTAATCGGGAAAAATGCTGCCTTAAATTCAATGTCATTTGTTACATTTGTTACTATAGTGGAGGAATTACTTGAAGAAAAACAGGATATATCTGTTGAAATCGTATCAGATAAGGCATTTTCCAGAGAACATAGTCCGTTCTATTCCATACAGACATTTGAAGAGTTTGTTGAAGAATTAATTAATGAAAAAGAATAGTTATGTTAGGAAAGGCAGATAAAATAAGATATGAATATTGTAATTACCGGAACAAGAAAAGGTATAGGAAGATATTTAGCAGAAGAGTTTTGTAAGGAGGGACATATAGTTATTGGATGTAGTAGAACGGAAAGTGATTTTACACATCAGAATTATTCTCACTTTAGTGTTGATATTACTGAAAGTCGAAAGGTTAAAGATTTTGCAAAGTTCGTTCGTAAACAATATAAATATGTTGATGTTTTAATTAATAATGCAGGCGCAGCGTCTATGAATCACTTTCTGATGACACCATTGGATACAGCAGAGAAATTGCTACAGTTGAATTATCTTGCTGCACTTAGTATGGTTAAAGAATTTTCGGGCATGCTCCGTAAATCAGAACATGGAAGAGTCGTGAATTTTTCAACGGTGGCAGTTCCGTTTAATTTAGAAGGTGAATTGGCATATACGGCTTCAAAAGCAGCGGTTGAAAGCATGACCAAAATAATGGCAAAAGAGTTGGCGTCAATGAAGATTACAGTCAATGCAGTAGGACCAACACCTATTCACACTGATTTGACTGCTAAGGTCCCAAAAGACAAGATGGATAAGCTGCTTGAAAATCAAGCTATAAAGAGGTTTGGAGATTTCGATGATATAAAGAATGTGATTGATTTTTACATTTCACCGAAAAGTGATTTTATCACTGGTCAGATTATTTACTTGGGCGGTGTAAGTAGATGAAATATCCCCGATAATAAGTCATTAGATAATTGCAAGGGAATAAAGCTATGAATGAAAGTATTATAAATCGTATTAGAGATATATACGGAAGACCTGATTTTACAAATTGTATATTACCTTTGGAAGAAATAGAAAATGGTTTGAATGGTGCTCGTTACGTAATTATTTCTGAAGAACCATTATTGTTGATCGAACAGCATAATGACTATAATAGATTATATTATTTTTTTAACAAAGAAAGAGAATTGCAATTACAAAACAGTAAAAAAATATTATTGGGTCATATGCCATTATATGCAGATATAACATTGAAGGGCGATTTTGTTTTTAATAACTCTGTTTTTGATTTGTTAGGTTTTTCACCATATCGTGTTTATGAAAGAAAATATGTTATCAACGATAATCTGAAAATTCGAAAAATGATGGGAACAAAATATGCTTGCGTTGAAGAAACTAAAGATATTCTTCGTATTCTTAATGATCAATTTGATGTAATGGCAGACTGCATTCCTTCTGAGAATGAGTTATATAATATGTTGGAAAGACGACAGGTCCTAAAAATAGATATAAATGGAGATTTAGCAGGTGTTCTTTTGTTTGAGGATACAGGCAAGAAATCATATGCAAGATCACTTTGTGTGGAGCCGAGATTTCAGAATTCATTTGTGGGTTATTCTCTTTTTGCAGATTATTTTCTTCGACATGACGCTAATAGTACCAGAATGTTTACATTGTGGGTTGATGAGGCTAATACAAATGTTGAAAAATTACATGATAGATTCGGGTACAAGCCGGATGGCTTGAAAAATTATGTTTTCAGGATCGCAGATACGATATAAATACTTATAGTATTAATTATTTTGTGTTTTCTGTAATCTAAGTATTGGTCAATAAATGAAAAGAATGCATAGCCGGGAGGGTTTTGTAATGAATGTAGATTTTCTTTTACAGAATGTTAAGACTAATGGAGAGCTTACTGCTATTGTATCTGACGGTAATGAGTATACATTCGATGATATATATAATGAATATATAAATGCCGGTTTAGTTCTGGATCAATATCATATAGGCAAAGGAAATGTTGTTTCTGTAATTGCGGAATTCTCGCCCCGCTCTATAGCATATGTAATATGTTTGGTTGAGCGGGATTCTGTTATTGTACCTATTTCTAATACGTTAAAACAGACGGATGGCTACATACGTATTTCCGAGACTGAATATGTAATCGATCTTTCAAGAGAAGAAAAGATAATTAAAACAGGAGCGACAGTTGATCATGCATTACTTAAGGAACTTATAAAACGAGAAAACCCCGGATTAATACTTTTTTCATCAGGTACAACGGGCGAACCCAAAGCTGCATTACATGATCTTAGTTTTTTGATGGAGAAATTCAAAACGCCGGGAAAGAGGCTTTCTACTGTCACATTTTTACTATTTGACCATATTGGTGGCTTTAATACAATGATGCATTCATTGTCAAGTGGAAGTATGATAGTGACATTGAAAGACAGGAGCCCTGAGGAAGTATGTAAATTGATAGAAAAATATAGCATAGAATTGCTTCCTACTTCACCGACATTTATTAATATGATCATATTGAGCCGTGCTTATGAGCGTTATGATCTATCAAGTTTGAAATTGATTACTTATGGCACAGAACCAATGCCGGAATCTTCGCTTAATAAATTACACGAAATTTTGCCTGATGTGAGGCTGAAGCAAACATATGGATTATCAGAAGTTGGTATTATGTCAACCAAATCGGAAAGTTCAGATTCTTTATACATGAAAATAGGTGGGGCGGGATATGAAACTAAGATTGTTGATGATATTTTATATATTCGTGCAAGGTCTGCTATGATGGGGTATTTGAATGCTCCGTCGCCATTTGATGATGATGGATGGTTCAACACAAAGGATAAAGTGATTAAAAAGGGTGAGTATATAAAGATTTTAGGTAGGACAACAGATATAATAAATGTCGGTGGTGAGAAGGTTTATCCAAATGAGGTTGAAAGTGTAATACTTTTGGCAGATGGAGTTAAGGACGTTTATGTTTATGGCGAAGACAATCCTATTACAGGCAAAGTCGTTATCGCAGAAGTATGCGTTGAATCGGAAAATAATAATCGAGAATACATTAGATATTTAAGACGATACTGTAGTGAACATTTAGAGAGGTTCAAATGTCCTACAAAATATAAATTAACTGATAAAGCATTTTATGGAGAAAGATTCAAAAAGAAAAGATAGAATGTGAAAGAAACAGTTTGATTTGGTATTTCATAAATGGAGAGTAGAAATGTATTATAAATTTAAGGGAAAAGCTATTACTGGTGTGTTGTCGATATTGCCTGAGAATGAGTATTATTTTGAGGACGAGGCGCTGAAGCCTAACGATATAAAATCCAAACGGTTGAAAAAGATAATTGGATTTGGGGTGAGAAGAAGGGTAAAAGCAGATACAACACTTTCTGATATGTTCTTGGCGGGGTTTTCTAAGCTTTTAGATGAAGGAAAATTGGTAAAAGATGATATTGGTGCAATTGTTGTCGTCACTCTTACTCAAGACTATGTATTGCCTCAAATCAGCTCAATTATTCATGGTGAACTCAATCTTGCAAATGACGTTTTCTGTATTGATATTCCTCAAGCGTGTGCAGGATATGTAATTGCGCTTATTGAATCATTTATGTTACTTGAACATCTTGGAGATAAGAAGGTGATTCTATGTTCAGGTGAGATTTTCAACAGAAAAACATCTTTAAATGAGAGAAAATATGAAGAGCCTTCGTTTGGCGGTGATCTTGCTAACATATCAGTTATAGAGAATAGAGCGGATCGACCAAATATATATGGGAGTGCGTTCTTTGATGGGGGACAAAGGGATGCTTTGTTGATTAAATACGGTGGTTTTAAGAATCCAATGACACCGGGGATTATTGAAAAAGAGAGAGCAAACAATTCATGCAGTGCAATAGAAATGGACGGATCTGCAGTGTTTAATTTTGCACAAAAAGAGGTGCCGCCTGCTGTTGTTGAGCTAACAAATCGAGCAGGCATAAAGATGGATGATATAGATTATTTTCTTTTTCATCAACCGAACAGATTTATGCTGGAGAAATTGGCAACAGCATTGAAGGTACCATATAGTAAAATGCCGATGGATATTACAGAAAGATTCGGAAATTCCGATTCGGGAACGATACCAATGGTTATGACAACAGATGTTAATAATGAAATGATTACCCAAAATAATCTTTGTTGTCTTTCCGGTTTTGGTGGAGGACTTACATGGGCATCATTGATTATGGAAATAGGGAAAATGGATTTTTGTGAAAATATGATTTCAACTTTATAAAGGATTAGGTGTTTATTATGATGAATTCCGTATTAGAGTATTTGGAAAATAGTGTGGGTTTATATCCTGATAAAATAGCTATTGTTGATAGGGATAAAAGCATTACTTTTTCTGAATTAAAAAAAAGAGCAATTAGTATTGCTAAATACATACAACTAGAATTTAACTGCAAAAAGAAACCAATATTTATTTATATTCCTAAGGGGATAGATAGCATAGTATGTTTTATGGCAACCTTATATAGTGGAAATTTTTATACTCCGACAGATGTTGATTTTCCATGGAAAAAGGTTGAAGGGATAATTGATCAGCTGAAACCGTCAATTTATCTGACATATGGGAAATATAAGGATATATTGATAAAAAATGGAATACAGGCAGGACAAATAGTTGATATTAATAATATAGAAACAAGTGATAGTGAATTTGATTATAGCGATATTATTGATACAGATTTGGCGTATGTTTTATTTACATCCGGCTCTACAGGAATTCCTAAAGGAGTTGCTATTATGCAACGGAGTATTATTGATTATATTGATTGGGCTATTAATTGCTTTTCAATTGATGCTTCAAATGTATTAGGAAATCAAGCACCGTTTTATTTTGATAACTCAACTTTGGATATATATCTTATGTTGGCAACAGGGGCTACATTACACATAATTCCTAAAATGCATTTTGCATACCCTGCTAAGCTAATGAACTATGTTAAGGAATATAATATTGATACAATATTTTGGGTTCCTTCAGTAATTATAAATATAGCTAATTATAAAATTTTGGAATCCATAGATTGCTCGTGCTTGAAAAATATTTTATTTGCAGGTGAGGTTATGCCTAATAAACAGTTAAATTATTGGAGAGATAATCTGCATGATGCATTATATGCTAATTTATATGGACCGACAGAAATAACAGTTGATTGTACATATTATATAGTGAATCGTAAATTTGAAGATGATGATCCATTACCGATTGGGAAACCTTGTTACAATTCTGATGTTTTAGTTTTGGATGAAAATGACCAGTTGATAATAGAACATAATGTGACTGGCGAGTTATGTGTGAGAGGTACTTGTCTCGCTGCGGGATATTGGAACAATGCGGGAAAAACAGACGAGGTCTTTGTGCAAAATCCATTAAATACATGTTATCCAGAAAAAATATATCGGACGGGTGATTTAGTATATTATAATGAATATGATGAAATGGTTTTTGTTGGTCGGAAGGATTTGCAGATAAAGCATATGGGATATCGTATTGAATTGGGTGAAATAGAAACAGCGACTGTTGGCTGTGAAGGCATTACGAATGTCTGTGCTGCCTATAACAAAAAGATCAAACAGATAGTTCTATTTTATCAAGGAGATATATCGGATATACAATTAAGAGATTATCTTATTAATATGCTCCCTAAGTATATGGTCCCTACCATATATTATAAATTAAAGAGTTTTCCTTATAATGATAATGGAAAGATTGATAGAAAGAAATTAGAAAATGATTATTTGATATAATGGTAAAAGATGTTTTCTAAATGGAGGAGATTTGTTTGGTATATGATAAAGTTATTAATGGGAGATTTGTAGACTTGAGAAGTATCACAATTGATGATGCGGAATTCTCATTTATGATCCGTGCAGATAAGAAAAATAGAGATTTAGTTGGACAACCGGCCGCTTCTCTTGATGAGCAGTTGGAATTTATAAAATGGCAGATGAATGAACCTAACGATTACTATTTTGTTGTTCTTAATAAAAAAGGAGAGCGTATAGGATTGACAGGAGTATATGATATTAAGGATGATATGGGCGAGGTTGGAAGAGAAGTAAGCTATGGTACGCCGGCAGAAACAATGGAAACAAGCTTGCTATTAAATGGTTTTTGTAAAAATATTCTGCATTTGAAGAAAATATGCTATGTAATATATTTAAATAATAAAAAACAAATGCATATTCAAAAAAGAAATGGAATTGAACCGCTCAAAATCATAAAGCGTAGTGGAATAGAAAGTGCATATTATGAAAGTGAAATTGGTATAAATGATGATTATATACAAAGTTTGTTAGATATTATAGGAGATGATCAGGTTGAGTAGATTGATATCGTATGTGATTCCGTGTTATGGCTCTGAGCATACAATTGAAGGGGTAGTTGATGAAATTAAACAACTTCAATCAAAACATCAGGAAGATCAATATGAGATAATTTTAGTTAATGATTCATCTCCTGATAATGTATGGTCTGTTATACAGGATCTAGTGAAAAACAATGATAATATTATAGGGATAGATCTTGCAAGGAATTTTGGACAGCATTCAGCCTTACTTGCCGGTTACGGAAAAACAAAAGGTGATCTGATTGTTTCGCTGGATGATGACGGGCAGATTGCTGTTGAAGATACATATAAGCTTATAGATCATCTTGAAGAAGGATACGATGTTGTATACGGAAAATATCGTGTAAAAAAACATAATGTATTTCGCAATATGGCTTCTAGAATAGCAGCCTGGATATCAGTATATTTGATCAATATACCGAAAGATTTTTCGGGGAGTAGTTTTTTTGTTGCCAGAAGATATATAATTGATGAAATGGTGAAATATCCTAACGCTTATGTATATCTTATTGGACTTGTGTTTAGGACTACAGATAAGATAGATTCTGTATTTGTTGGACATAGAAAAAGAGAAGTTGGACATTCAGGATATACATTTACAAGCCTTTTTGCTTTATGGCTTAACGGAGCAACTACATTTTCAATTAAGCCTTTGAGATTATCTACTTTTTTAGGATTTGTAACAGCTTTTATAGGATTAATATTTTCGATAGTTGTTGTTATAAAAAAAATACTTCATCCTGATATGATGATGGGGTGGAGTTCTCTTATGTCGGTTACTCTTATACTATGTGGAGTAATATTAATAGTACTTGGTATGCTTGGTGAATACGTAGGCAGATTATATATGAGCTCTAATAGGGAGCCTCAATATGTTATAAGGCAGACAACTGATCGTGATCAGCAGAATGATGATTTTAAGGAGACGTAGATATTGCAAGAGCAGAGATTATCATTAAAAAATATATTACTTCTTCATGTTTTTTTGTTATTTAATTCTTTATTAGGGACTTCGTCCAAATTTGCATCACAGGAAACTTTTATGTCGATGCGATTTTTGTTGTTTTACGGGTTTTCACTTTTTAATATGGGATTATATGCAATTGTATGGCAGCAGTTATTGAAAAAAATACAGCTTACTACTGCATTTTCCAACAAGGCAATATGTATGATATGGACGATGTTATGGGGATGGTTATTTTTTGATGAAAATATATCTATATGGAAAATAATCGGAATATGTATTATAATAGTGGGTGTTATTTTGGTTGTAACAACAGATGCGAAACATGAATAGTTTAGATCATGGAGTTTAGAAATAATTATGATAAAATGCATTTTAATATATGTGTGTTCAGTATTCATATCTTCTGTGGCACAGATATTACTTAAGAAAAGCACTCAGAAATCGCATGAATCTGTAATTAAAGAATATCTTAATCCTTATGTAATCACAGCGTATGCGATATTCCTAGTATCTACAATCCTAACTGTGTTTGCTCTTAGGAAGGTTCCATTGTCTATGGCACCTGTCATAGAATCGCTAGGATATGTATTTGTTGCGGTTCTAGGCTACTTTGCAGTTCACGAAAGGCTTGAAAAACAGAAAATAATAGGAATAGTTTTTATATTAATAGGGATATGTGTTTCGTGTATTAATTAATACTTATAATAATATTTCTAGAATGATCATTATACAAGGGGATAGTCAAGCATGATACCATTTAATAAACCGCCTTATGTGGGCAAGGAAGAACAATATATATCTAAAGCTATTAGGAACGGTAAGATATGCGGTGATGGTGAATTTAACAAAAAATGTCAGGAGTGGCTTGAGGCATATACTGGAAGTGAGAAGGTGTTACTGACAACGTCTTGCACCTCAGCTTTGGAGATGTGTGCACTCATATGTGGCATTGGTCCAGGTGATGAGATAATAATGCCGTCATATACATTTGTATCAACGGCTAATGCATTTGTAATCCATGGGGCACGGTGTGTGTTTGTGGATGTTAGACCTGATACTATGAATATAGACGAAACTCTTATAGAGGATGCTATTACTGAAAAGACCAAAGCGATAGTCCCCGTTCATTATGCAGGAGTGGGCTGTGATATGGATGTCATCAATGAAATTGCAAAAAGACATGACCTGTTTGTTATAGAGGATGCTGCACAGGGTATGTGCGCAACATATAAGGGAAAGATACTTGGCGCAATAGGTGATTTTGGTGCATATAGTTTTCATGAGACCAAAAATTATAGTATGGGTGAAGGCGGGGCAATATTACTTAACAATAATAAATATATAGAGCTTGCTGAGATCATAAGGGAGAAGGGTACTAATCGAAATCAGTTCTTTCGTGGTCAGGTGGACAAGTATACATGGGTGGATAAGGGCTCCTCATTTCTTCCCAGTGAGATTAATGCAGCATATCTTTGGGCTCAGTTAGAGCTTGCTGATGAGATTAAGAAAGACCGTATGAGATCATGGAATATGTATTACGAAGGTCTGAAGATTCTTGAAGAGAAGGAATACATTTCTTTGCCGTATATACCAGATGAATGTGAACATAATGCACATATGTTTTATATTAAGGTGAAAGATCTTGGGACCAGAACGGAGTTACTTAAGTATCTCAAGGAGAGGGATGTCTTGGCAGTTTTCCATTATGTTCCTTTACATAGCTCAGAAGCTGGAAGGAAGTATGGAAGATTTTCAGGCGAGGATAAGTTTACTACTTCTGAAAGTGATAGATTATTAAGGCTTCCGCTGTATTATGGACTTGATGTAGAAGATATAGGGGATGTTATAAAATGTATACATGATTTTTATAAGTAATTATTATAGAATTACCAAAAAAGGAGATTTGCGAAATGAAGAAAGCATGGAATCTATTATGGCCTTATATTACTGCGGCAGGAATATGTATAGTACTTATTCTTGTTCATTGTCTGACAAGGGGAATATGGTTATTTGATCATAACAAAACTCTTTTGGCTGGTGATGCTTCAGCTCAATATATATATTATATGTCTGAGCTTTGGCATAAGCTTCATAATGGAGGCTCTCTTTTTTTTACTTGGAACATGGAGATGGGGGCTGATGCTTATTACAACATGTTTGGATATGTTTTGCTCCCGTTACATATTATAGTATGGCTATTGCCGTGGGAGTGGCTTGAAACATCTGTACAGATTGTGATGGTGTTACGATTTGCGATGATGGCTGTATCCATTGTGTTTTATGTATTGCATACAGAAAGGAATAAAATAACAGAAAAAAAGGAGCTTCTTGCTGTTTTAATGGGGGTTTGCTTTACTTTTTCTGGAATAATGGTCTACAATTTTATTCAAATCACATGGTGGACAACATATATTATTTTTCCATTACTTGTATTGGCTTTTGAGAGGTTTATTGACCATGGAAAGTGGAAGTTGTATTACTTTTTATTGACTGTACTGATGTTTTACAATGTTTATTTGGCTTATACTATATGTCTCTTTCTGGTAATTTATTTTTTTCTTCAGGAGTTTGACGGCTTAAAGGATTTTTTCAGTAAGGGAATCAGGTTTGCAGGAGTTTCGCTCTTGTCAGCATTAACAGCTACTCTTGTCATTTTACCATCCATAGCAGGTATGTTTTCAAGATATACGGGTTCAGAGAATAGAGTATATGATGAGAGATTAGATAGAACTGTTGCCAATATATGGCAATGGATCAATGGCTCTTATATGTATAATTCTATTGAGGAAATCTATGATTTGAGCCCCCATGTGTATATGGGGATGATATTCGGTATAGTGTTAGCCGTATATATTTTTCTCCCTATTAATAAAAAAGTAAAAATAAAAAGAATTATTATGGGTATTGCAGTTGGAAGCGGTTTTTTCATAGTTCCGATTAGCCGTGTATGGCATGCTTTTGTAATCCCTAATGGTTACTATTTTAGATTTTCGATGATATGGATTTTCTATTGTATATATATCTTTATGGAAGCAGTGCCTTATATTTCAGAACTGAGAATTCGATGGATTGCTTGCGCTGTTGTTATTGTTAGTGCTATGTATATAATTGAGTTTTTTAAAGAGACGGATTTAAGGGAAGCATATATATACTTGATAATGATATTGTTGTTTGTTTTTTACATTTCCCTTATAGTTTTATTCAGAAGAAAAAGCATAACAGTGAAGGTTTTTTTGACAATATTGACCATTGTTACGTTGATAGAGGTTTCATCTAATGCCTATGTAATGTTTAAGGATATTACGCATTATCGTATATCTAATGTTGCTTATAACAGATTTGCTGATGATCTGATCCAGAAGATTGATACTTCTAATGGAGAAAGAGTTATGATAACTAATACTGATATTGACTATGGTTTATGGAATGGAACGAAGTCGGTCAATGGATTTGCTTCAGTATCAAATCATGGCATAATGAGATTACTGACTCAGCTGGGGTTGTCACAATTTGCTTCGGAGACAGGTGTAGACTGCCGTGGAGGAACACCCCTTATTAATTTCATGCTTGATATAAAATATGGTATTGGATTGTTTGAAGGTGCATTCAGTGATGTAGAGGCTGTTGGAGATAGTGGTGATCTGACATTATTTCAAATGCAGCACCCGTCATATCTGGGATATATGGTTGACGATGATATATTGGATTGGAATTTTGATGAGGATGTATTATTTGAGGGGCAAAATAATTTTGTGAAAAAGGCTGCTGGAGAAGATAGCTTTATGACTGTGCTTCCGAGAACCGGAACGGTGCAGGTTGACTATGGTTTTCTTAAGGAGCAGGACAATGGAGACTATAATTTTGTCCTCTCAAGTGACAGCGGTGGCGTGATGATGACTTATGTTGTACCTGATGATATGGACTTGTATATTTATTCATATGCTAATAAACAGTATGGCTTCAGACAGCTTAAGGTTGATGGTGAAATCATATTTAATGATGTGGAATATAGAACGATAGGTACTATCCATGTTGGAAAGGTCAAGAAAGGGCAGACCGTAACATTGATGCAGATACTTACAGGCTATATGGGAGAGGATGTGACATTCCGTTATCAGATTGCTTCTTTTGATGAGGATAAGTATGAACAGATATATAATAAATTGACTAAGACTACGTATAATGTCACACAGTTTGAGGACGCATATATAAAAGGGGATATTGATGTTGAGTCTGAGGGGATAATGATGACATCAGTTCCTGTAAAAGATGGCTTTAGTGTTTATGTTGATGGAGATGAGATAGAATACAAGGCGATTGCAAATGCATTTATTGGAGTTCCGTTAAAACCTGGGAAGCATGTTGTTGAATTTCGCTATATTTCTCCATACGTTATAGAGGGAGCATTGTGTTCATGCTTTGGTTTTATATTCTTTATAATAGTATGTGTGCTTGAGAATAGGTTAAAGGATAACGCAAAAGCTTAATGGACTCCTGTTTCTATATTTATCTTAGAGGTTATAGAATTTATGAAGACTTTAGTTAAGAATTATTGGTTTTATATTGTTGCTATAACATTGCCTTGGATGATAGCTATTATTAAATGTGCTGTATCAGGACTCTGGATTTTTGGAGAGGGGGATATGCTCAGAGGAGATATGTCAGGTCAGCTTGTACCATTCTATTATGAGTTGTGGCACAGGATTCATAATGGTGATTTTTCTCTATACATGTGGGATGTGGCTGGTGGTCTTGATGCACTTACGATATTAGGTTATTTATTATCTCCGTTTTCCATTATTGTTATATTATGCAATGAAGCAAATATTGCGGATGCGGTACAGTTCATAATGATCGCAAAATGGTCTGTGGTTTCATACAGTATGGTGTTTTTTTTCTATCATACACAATTTAACACCATGGAAAAATGTAAAAAATTAGCTTCGCTTTTTTTGGGTTGTGCATATGTATTTAGTAATAGTATGATCAATTATATAGGATATATCCAGTTTGATGATGTTTTCATATACTTTCCGTTCCTGCTGCTGCTTTTAGAGAATATGGTTAGGACAGGCAGATGGAAGCTTTATTACATATTGTTATCGTTATCAATGATCTCAAGTGTGTTCATGTCATATAATGTTTGTATTATGCTATTATTCTGGTTTGTTCTGTTAATAATAACGGATAATAGTAACCTGAAGAAAAAGATTCTTGTTTTCATAGGAAGTTCTATCCTTGCAGCATTGAATGCTATAGCTATGGTCATTCCTGGAATGGGTACATTCGGCAACAGGATCATTCAAGCTGATGGGGTTAAGGATGTGCAATATTTTAAACATTTGCTCATAACTCCGGTAGTTTTTTTAAAACAGTTATTTTTTTATAATGATATTGTGCAGGCAAGCGATATTACACCTAATCTTTATTTTTCTGTAGCATGCGCTGTTTTAATATTATTCTTTGCATTGATCAAGATAGATGTTAAACAAAAGATATATCTTATATGTGTTGCCTGCTTCATGACAGCGAGTTTTTTCATGGGAGTACTAAGTATCATATGGCATTGCTTTGTGGTTCCTAATAATGTATACCACAGGTTTTCTAATTTTTATATTTTCTTAATGCTGGTCATTGTATTGTATGTTATGTTACATATTGATCAGATCAGATGTTTACAAGTAGTGCTTGTGGGAAGCATTTCATTGATAGTATTTGCAGTCACTTTTTTTAGTATTACAATATATACTTCTGTAATATCGTATTTATTTACTATATTGTTGATTGTTTTTTACTGCATCATGTTATATCTGCATGCTTCAAAAAGTTTATCATATAAGACAGTTGTAGGGTTGATATGTATTGTAGGAATTGCTGAGCTTAGCGTTAATGGGTATCATGCCTTCAAGGATTATGATTTTTTAAATGGTTTTGACAACAAATATAAAAATCTGATAAGCATAAGTGAGGATATACATCTGAACGAAGGAGAACGCTATGTATGTCCACGGTGTATTAATTCTGGAATGATATTATCTAAGAGTTCGGAGGATGGTTTTGTATCAGGTATCAATAATAATAATCTGATGCTTTTAAAGAAACTGGGTATGCCTTATAATGGCAAAGTTGAATATTGTATTAGCGGTGCGTCACCGATAATTAATCTTATGTATAATATTTCCTATGTTGCAGGACTGGATGAGCATATTATGAGCGATGCTGATCATATAAGAGAGGAAGGGGTTTATAATCTGTATAAGGTAAAACGTATTGCTGGATTAGGATATATGGTTGATTCTGATATAATGAGTTGGGATATAACAGAAGGTACTTGCTTTGATATACAAAATGAATATGTCAAAAATGCAGTGGGTACAGAAGATGTTTTTGAAAAGATATATCCGGAAGTATATACGCATAATGTTAATGAAGACTTAATATTAGCGGATGAGAATGCGCTACAGGGAGGAGTTTATTCATATGATTATAAGCATATTGGATCGGGACTTAATGACTTTATAAGCAGTGATATAATGGTCGATGAAGATATGGATATGTACATATTTATCATGTGTGATAATCCTGCATATCTAGAAGTGTTGTTAGATGATGAGGTTAAGCATACAGATCAGGTAGTGTTCCAGCAGCAGACTTTACATATAGGAAATGTAAAGGAAGGACAGCGTATAAGGATTAATATGTATGAGCCCTATACTGTGGCAGGAAATGAAGAGAGGGTAATGTTATATTTTGCAAAGTTCAATGAGGCAGCCTATGATAAGGCTTACGATATCCTTTCTAAAAATGTAATGTCAATAAAGGGTGAAGTGTCTGATGTTGTTAATGGCAGTATAGTCGCTGATAAAAAGGGTATAATGATGACATCAATACAGGCTTCTGATAATTGGAAGGTGTATGTAGATGGAAGCCAGGTTGAATATGAAACTATTGGAGGTGCATTGATAGGTGTGCCCCTTGATAAAGGGGAGCATGATATAAAATTTGTATATTACCCGTTAAGATTGTTTATGGGATTCTACATAGCATTGGGAGGCTGGATGATCTTCGCAGGAATATGTATCAATTCAGTGTTCAAAAAAAGAAAGGCAGACAGAGTGACTAATGGAAGTATACTACGATAATGCAGCAACGACCAAGATTATTCCTGAGGTTAGGGAGATAATGCTTAAGACCTTAGACATGGATTATGGAAATCCCTCATCTATGCATACAAAGGGGATCGATGCGGAGAGATATATCCGATATGCCAGAGAAGTGATCAGCAAAAGCTTGAAGTGTTCGGCTAACGAGATTATATTCACATCGGGGGGGACTGAAGCAAATAATCTTGCATTGCTTGGAATATGTGAGGCTAAGAGGCGTACAGGAGATCATATTATAACAACATCTATAGAACATGCTTCTGTATATAATCCTGTGTTAAGATTAGAGGAGCTGGGATATAGAGTCTCATTTCTTGGCGTTGATAAAAATGGTATTGTGGATATAGAACAGCTTAAGCATGAATTATGTGATGATACTATTCTAGTTTCAATTATGGCAGTTAATAATGAGATTGGCAGTGTGCAGCCATTATCTGAAATATCTGACATTATACATGAGTATAACTTATCACATAAATCTAACATAGCTTTTCATGTGGATGCGGTTCAGGCTTTTGGAAAATATAGATTATATCCATCACGTATTGGAATTGATGCCATGTCTATCAGTGGGCATAAAATACATGGTCCTAAGGGAAGCGGTGCGCTCTATGTGAGGAATGGTGTCAAGATCAAACCAATCATATATGGTGGGGGGCAAGAAAAGAGTATACGTTCCGGCACTGAGAATGTCACAGCTATTGCTGGGTTGGGAAAAGCGGCTGAGGTGGCATATGATAGGCTGGATGATAATGTTTCTGTGATGAAAAATATTAAGGATACATTTGTTCAAAAGGCGTTGGAGATAGACGGTGTAGTTAATAATTCTGGAAACGCATCGCATATATCAAGCCTTAGCTTTGAAGGTGTCAGGAGCGAGGTTTTGCTGCATGCCCTTGAGGACAGGGGGATATATGTGTCGGCTGGCTCTGCCTGTTCATCTAACCATCCTGCTGTAAGTAATGTGCTGAAAGCCATAGGCATGGATGAAGGTCTGCTGGATTCGACATTACGATTCAGTTTTTGTGAATATAATACAGTGGCTGAAGTGGAGTATACTATTGGCGTGCTGAAGGACGTTTTGCCAATGTTAAGAAAATATACTAGAAAATGATATAATATATTCATATAGAATAACATGAATGGGAGTATGACCATGAATTATAAAGCTTTTATGATAAAATATGCTGAGATTGGAACCAAGGGGAAGAACAGATATGTCTTTGAAGATATGCTCTGTAACAGGATTAAAGAACGTTTATTAGAACATGGGGATTTTGTGATAAGAAGAGAATATGGGAGGATATTTGTTGAGGCATGCAGCGATTTTGATTATGAAGATGTGATAAATGAGCTCAAAAAGGTATTTGGCATAGTGGGTATTTGCCCCATAGTCATAGAGGAGTGCGTTGAGTTTGATGCTATCAAGAATAAGGTTATCCAGTATATGAGAGAAAGATATGGTAACAAGCATATTACCTTTAAGGTATATGCCAGAAGGGCAGATAAATCATTTCCTATGCAGTCCATGGAGATCAATAGTGAGATTGGCCATTATCTGCTGGAGGAATTTTCTGAGTATAGTGTTGATGTGCATGATCCAGATGTTCTTCTTACTATAGAATTAAGAGAGATGGTATATATATATTCCGAGGTGATAAGAGGTGCCGGAGGGCTTCCGGTTGGAACGAACGGCAAAGCAATGCTGCTGCTGTCAGGTGGGATTGACTCTCCTGTTGCAGGATATATGATCTCTAAAAGAGGAGTTGAGTTAGAAGCAGTGTATTTCAATGCACCTCCTTATACATCTGAAAGAGCTAAGCAGAAGGTTATTGATCTTGCAAGGATCGTTTCAGGATATTCTGGAAGGATCAAGCTTCATATTGTGAATTTTACGGATATTCAGCTTGCTATTTACGAGAAATGTCCACATGATGAGCTGACTATTATCATGAGAAGATATATGATGAGGATAGCGGAAACTTTGGCTAAGAAGAACGGATGTCAGGCTCTTGTCACAGGAGAGAGCATAGGCCAGGTGGCATCGCAGACTATGCAGAGTCTTTACTGTACTAATGAAGTATGTGGAATACCTGTATTCCGTCCGTGCATCGGGATGGACAAGCAGGATATAATTGATATATCTGAGAGGATAGAAACATATGACACATCTATTCTGCCATATGAGGATTGCTGTACGATATTTGTTGCAAAGCATCCGGTTACTAAGCCTAATCTTGATATTATAAAGAGGTCTGAGAAAAAGCTTTGCGATGTTATTGAGAATCTTGTAAGCAGTGCTTTAGATACAGTCGAAACTATTATAATATAGATGAATTATAATAGGGGGAAGCTATATGAGTGTTATTAAAAAAATAAGTAAAGATAAATGGATGTATATAGCTGCATTTTTTGTCCCGTGGTTACTTATTATCGCTCATAGTCTGATAAGAGATGGCTGGCCGTTCGGGAACGGTTCGATTTTTTTAGGGGATTCAGGATGCCAGCTATATCAGCTTTGCGTTGAGTTGTGGAATAAGGTTCATTCCGGCCAGAGTTTGTTTTATAGCTGGAATGCAGGAGATGGCGTGGATTTTTACCTTAATTTTTCATATTATCTAGTTTCTCCTTTTTCGTTGGTCATTTTAGCGGTGCCTAAAAATATGCTCATAAATACTGTCCAGATCGTTATGATATTGAAATGGTCATGTATATATATGAGTATGGTTTACTTTTTCATGCATACAAGAATCAATATGATCAAAACACATAGGGGAGCTGTATCTTTCCTTTTGGGGGGGATTGTTGCTTTATCCAATTGTATGCTAATCAATATAGCTTATTTTAATTGGAATGATGTAATCATATTGTTTCCTTTATTATTGCTTATGCTTGAGGAAATGATAGAGACAGGAAAATGGAAAGGATATTATATTCTGTTATCTATAGCAATGATATGTAATTTTTATATGGCATATCAGGTTTGTATATTTCTTATTATTTGGTTTTTCTTTTTGATGAGCAAAGAAACAGAGGAGAAATTAAAAAAAATTGCTGTATTTGCTGGAAGCTCTCTGTTGGCAGCAAGTTCGTCCTTGGTCATTATATTGCCTGCTGTTTTATCCGGTTTTGACCGTCAAGTGGATGGGATTGAATCAGAACATTTGAATGTACATTCTTATGTGTGTAGTGTTTTAGTAAAATTAGATGAATTCTTTTTGAAATTTTTTATATTTGACGATATAACAGATGTATATTCATATTCACCTAATATATTTTTTTCTGTTGGTGCGGTTATACTCGTTATGCTTTATCTGAATGTAAGAAGCAAATACAAACGAAAACTAATGTATATTTCTATTTTTCTTATTTTATCAATTTTCTTAGGCATATTAAACTATGTATGGCATGGGTTCAGTATACCACATGGGATATATAATAGATTTCTTTATATGCTTATATTTGTGTTTGCATGTATGTTAATGGATGTTTTTCAGCATTTTAATGAAATTAAAACACTTAGTATGATTGTTGTAGGTGTACTTAGTATTTTGATCTTTATCGTAACATTTTTTTCGATTTCGGATTATAGAGGTTATTATGTATACCTTACAACTATAATGCTTATAGTCTTGTATAATATTTTATTAGTGTTGTATATAAAACATAGTATTTCAATTAATAAAATGCTGGCTTTCTTTTCTGTGGTGATATTTATTGAGCTTATGGTTAATGCGGAATATCAGCTAAAAGAGTATAATATGAATCCTATTATGAAAATGTATAATATGGATGAAGCTTGTGACTTGTTGTCGAATGTTTCGATGGATAAGGGTGAAAGGATGGATATCATCAATGGACTACGCAATGAGGGAATGTTATTTAACATGATGGGTGATGGAATATTCTTATCCTACTGTAACGGAAAGAATGTTAGATTTCATAAGCTTTTAGGAATGGGATTTGAGAACGAAGCAATATACGATACCTTTGGAGCTTCTCCTGTATTAAATTGTGTTCTCAATCTGCGCTACGGAATAGGTGATAATGACATTGCTTTTAGCGACTCAGATGTGATAGAATCCAAAGGAGTTAATAAACTATATAGAAGAAGTCATATATTGGGACTTGGCTATATGGCGGATAAAGATCTGGAAAAATGGACTGTTTCTGATACAAATCCTTTTGAGATGCAGGAGAAATTTGTTTCATTGTCATCGGGAGAAGAAGGTGTTTTTGAAACAATATATACATCTCCGATATGTGTAGTGGATGGAGAATATGCATTGGAAGGTGAAGTTTCCGATGATGGCAGATATACGTATCGGTATACGGCTAAAAGTGAAAATGGGGAAGAAAATACAATGTTGCAGTTTGAAATCGATAGAGATATGGATTTATATATCTTTTCATACTTTGGATTTCCAGCATGTTCGGCGGTATATATTAATGAAAATAATATTTATATGGAAACCAGATATAAATATCAACAGACCTTTCATGTTGGGAAGGTGAAAAAAGGGGATATTATAAGCCTGTACTCATTTCATGATATTAATGCGGGAGATGAAAATGAGATATATTATTATTTTAGTGAATATGATGATGATGGGTTTGAGAATTTCTATGATACGATATCACAACATTTATATGAAATAGAGGAAATGAATTCCTCTAATGTGAAAGGACATATATATGCAGATAAAGATGGTATAATGATGACCTCTATACAAGCATCAGATGGTTTTAGTGTAGAGGTAGATGGGAAGGCATGTGAATATGTTGAAATAGGAGATACATTCATTGGGGTTCCGCTTAAGAAGGGTAATCATGAGGTGTGTTTCAGTTATATAACACCTCACTTTAAGGAAGGCATGATAGGAAGCTTAACTGGAATATTGATATTCATAATGATATGTGTATTCGATAAAATAAAATCAAATAAAGGATATTCCGAATGATACGGAATATCCTTTATTAGCAAACTAATGCTAAATTATGTATGGCTCTAACGCCTTCATGATCTCAGAATCATCACCCTCTGCATGAATATTAAGGTCGATTGGCTGAGATATATCAAGACTGAATATGCCCATGATTGACTTAGCATCGATAACATATCTGCCTGATACCAGGTCGAATTCAGCATCAAATCTTGCTATGTCATTAACAAAGCTCTTCACCTTATCAATTGAATTTAATGAAATTTTAACTGATTTCATAGTATGTCCTCCTAAAAATATATTGTGCATATGCACTCTTTGATATATGATAACTTTTTGACGGGGAAAAGTCAATAAGAGACTACCCGAAGAATGAAAAATTTTATAATACAGACAGGAATAATATGAGGGATGATAAGATGTTAGATGGTAATTACTCGGCTGCAGTGATCAATCTTGGGTGTAAGGTGAATAAGTATGAGTCTGATTCCATGAAACATAAGCTTTCAAGTGCGGGATACATTATCGTAGATCCAGAGGATGTGGCTGACTTTTACATTGTCAATACGTGTTCCGTTACCAATATTGCAGAAAGAAAATCAAGGCAGATGTTAAGAAGGGCAAAGAGGAGAAATCCTTCTTCTGTTGTTGTCGCTGCAGGCTGTTACGTTAATGCTGATCATAAGGGATTAGAGGCAGCAGACTACGTTGACATTCTTGTTGGTAATAATTGCAAAAAGGATATAGTTGAGATATTAAATGATCATATAAGAAAGCTTGATTTAGAGACCGGACATAACAAAGGTGTTGCAAAAGATGATAGTGGCAGCTCCTATGTGGATATCAGTAAAGAAGGCACATACGAGGAGATGGGCAGTCTTGGGTCATCGTATATGGATCATAAGAGAGCATATATTAAGATACAGGACGGCTGCAATCAGTTCTGCTCTTACTGTATAATACCCTATACAAGAGGCAGAGTAAGAAGCAGGAATAAGGAGCATATTCTTGATGAGGCTGAGAAGCTTTCAAAGGAAGGGGTTAAAGAGATCGTGCTGACAGGGATCCATATATCATCCTATGGCACAGATTTTGAGGGCGCAAGCTACGATATTGCAGACCTTGTACGTGACATTGCAGAGATTGATGGGGTGAGAAGGATAAGATTTGGCTCTTTGGAGCCCGGGATAATAACAGAGCATTTTCTTGATAAGCTTAAAGGTGTATCAAAGCTCTGTCCTCATTTTCACCTGTCTCTACAAAGTGCATGTAATGGTACACTTAAAAGAATGAATAGGAGATACACCATAGAAGATTTCTTTGAAAAATGCAAGCTCCTTAGAAGGTACTATGACAGGCCAGCTATCACAACTGATATTATTGTAGGTTTTCCCGGAGAGACAGAGGAAGAATTCAATATTACATATAATAACTTAGAAAGGCTTAAGCTTTATGAGATACATGTATTCAAATACTCTGTGAGGAAGGGCACGGCTGCGGCAGCAATGCCTGATCAGGTAAAGGAGGAGGTCAAAAATCAAAGGAGTGACAGACTTATTCGGCTTACTAAGGAACAAAAGGGTGAATTTGAAAAATCCCTGAAAGGATTAGAAGACTTTGTCCTCGCTGAGGAGAAGGCTTATGGAAATGATTGTATTTTCACAGGATATACAACAAGATATGTTAAGGTTGACCTGCAAAGTGACGGGGATATTGTGAATGAAATAATTCCTTATACATTTTGACTTGCATCTTTGGTGAAAGTATATTATCATATATGTATTGAGATGAGGACGTGATGGTTATGAATGAAACAAATAATACACAGTTTATTGAGGTAGTTAAAGACAACGATCTTCCTGTGACAGACATTCTTGCGGATGTATATACTGCATTATCTGAGAAGGGGTATAACCCTGTAAGCCAGATAGTGGGGTATATTATGAGTGGGGATCCAACCTATATAACAAGCTATAAGAATGCAAGAAGCCTGATCATGAAGGCAGAGCGTGATGAGATTATCGAAGTGCTGTTAGAGAATTATATCGATACCAGACTGAGATAACAGGAGAACGTAAGATGCGGATCATTGGACTGGACTACGGTTCTAAGACGGTTGGAGTTGCTATAAGCGACGAGCTATTGCTTACAGCTCAGCCGCTTATGACCATAGAGAGAAAGTCGGAGAATAAGCTGCGAAAGACCTTAGCCAAGATTGAGGAATTGATCGAGGAGTATGAGGTTTCTTTTGTTGTGCTTGGATACCCTAAGAATATGGATAATACTGAGGGAGACAGGGTAGAAGCAACTAATATTTTCAAGGAACATATTGAAAGAAGAACAGGTCTTGAGGTATACCTACAGGATGAAAGGATGTCCACTGTGGAATCTGAGAGGATTTTAATGGAGGCAGGAATAAGGCGCGAGAATAGGAAAACATATGTTGATAAGATGGCTGCGGCTGTTATTTTACAGACATACCTTGATACACAGAAAAGTAAGGACTGACAGTAGTATTGTGGAGTGTCCATGCGTACAGGAAAGGAACAGATATTATGGAAGAAGGATTAGAGACCATTACTATCACATTTGAGGATGGAGAGAATGTTGATTTTTACGTACTGGAAGAGACGCAGCTCATGGGTATTAATTATTACCTGGTGGTCGAGACAGAGGAATACGACAGCAAGGATGATGTAGAATGTGCTATTCTCAAGGAGAATATGGATGCTTCGGATGAGGAGTTTGGTTCATATTCCTTTGTAGATGATGAGAAGGAATTGGAGAGCCTTTCTAAGATCTTTGACGAACTGTTAGGAGAAGACGATGATGATGACAGCATAACCTTGTTGGTATAATTGGATATTATGATAAGGTTTATGATAAATAATCATTATCCCTCATCCGTCCTTCGGGCACCTTCCCGCAGGGGAGGGCAAGGTAGAATTATAATATGGTGTATAATGAAGTGTCATAAATATGAATTGGAGGTAAGGTTTTGAAAATGAATAACAGAAAGGGAGAGTCGGAAGAGCATTCTTGGGGCAGGGGTTCCGCAAAAAAGAACTTTGACCGTAATAATGCAGTGAAAAAGACTCCCAGCGTGAAGATTATTCCTCTTGGAGGACTTGATCAAATCGGCATGAACATTACTGCTATTGAGTATGAGGATACCATAGTAGTGATTGATTGCGGTTTGGCATTTCCTGAGGAGGATATGTTAGGTATTGATCTCGTTATACCTGATGTAAGTTATTTGAAAGAGAATGAGGATAAGGTTAAGGGACTGGTTGTAACCCATGGACATGAAGATCATATTGGAGCAATTCCTTATATCGAGAAGGAGCTTAATATGCCCATATATGCCACCAAGCTTACAGTAGGGCTTATTGACAATAAGCTGCGGGAACATAATCTTCTCAATAATGTCAAAAGAAAAGTTGTAGCGTATGGCCAGACTATCAACCTAGGATGTTTTCGCATTGAGTTCATACGGTCTAATCATTCAATCGCTGATTCGGCAGGACTGGCTATATATACTCCTGCGGGAATCTTAGTTCATACAGGAGATTTCAAGGTGGATTTCACACCAGTATTTGGTGAGACCATTGATCTTCAGAGATATGCTGAGCTTGGGAAGAAGGGTGT
>JAFTFE010000157.1 GCA_017449765.1 Lachnospiraceae bacterium
AAGCCGAGAACGAAGATAAGAAATCTGATGAAGATGGGAGTGCCGAAAGATTTGGCGTACCAAGCTGGAAATAGTCGGAGAGGTTATTGGTTCACGACACATACAGTCGCTGTTAATATGGCAATGACAAAAGAAAGACTGATAAACAGTGGCTTTTATGATTTAGCCACAGCCTATCAGTCAGTGCACGTCAACTATTGAAAGCGCCGTATACCGAACGGTACGTACGGTGCTGTGAGAGGACGGCGGTTAGTCACCGCCTCCTACTCGATTTTAGACTTGAAAATGTAAAAATTATATGAGTGATTATGTGGATGACATGATCATAAGAAATATCCAAGGAGGAAAAGAAATGGAGAGAAGTATCACAGAAGAATTACTGGAGCAGTACAGAAGAAGTCTGTACAGTGAAGAAAAAAGTCCCCTTACTATCAAGAAGTACATACGGGATGTAAGAAAGCTGATGAAATATGCAGCTGAGACTCAGGATAATTTCATAATCACAAAGGAGCTGGTGATAACATTTAAGGATAAGCTTTATAACCACGACCACTACAAGATAGAAAGTGTTAATTCCATCCTTGAAGCAGTGAATAGATTCTTTGAGCATATGGAGTGGTATGAGCTGCGCATAAAGCCCTACAGAGTGCAGCGGGAAAGCTTTACACCTGAGGAGCGGTACATGAATAAGGAGGAGTATCAGAGACTTCTTGCTGAAGCCAAAAGCCGTGGAAAGAAAAGACTTTATCTGATAATGGAAACACTTGCATCCACAGGTATGCGGGTAAGTGAAATAAGCTATGTCACAGTACAAGCTCTTAAGACCGGAGTTGTTGAGGTCAATAACAAGGGAAAGATAAGGAAGGTGCTCCTTACGAAAAAAATGCGTATGCAGCTTTCAAGGTATGCAGAGGAGCAGGGAATCAGTGAAGGAATAATATTCTGTACGAGAACCGGGAAACCCGTAGACCGCACTAATATCTGGAAGGAAATGAAGGAATTATGTGAAAGTGCCGGTGTTGAAAAAAGCAAGGTATTTCCCCATAGTCTCAGAAGACTGTTTGCCAGAAGTTTATATAAGGTCCAAAAGGATCTTGCCAAGATTGCCGACATCCTTGGACATAGCAATATAGAAACAACAAGACGTTATGTGCGTGAAACCTCAAGTGAACATCAAAAACTACTTGAACGGTTGCATCTGGTTGGCGGGTATTGGTAATAGGGTGTTTCATAATATAGATATTTTGCTTAAATGATAGTGTGAAATGCAGAAGTTCTAGTGTTGATAGAAATTTACCACATATGAAATAGACTGTTTCTATCGAAACATGAATAGTATATCACAAAATCCTTCAAATACAAGCATATTTTTGAAAATTGTATAAATTACCTATATAGATGTTACTTATGAAAGATTTTATTTCCATACTGCATAAATAATGAATATATGGTGCACCGAATTGCTCCGCAGCGAAGCTGCTCTCGCAATTCCCGAACACTTCGCCTCCCGCACCTTTGCTTCCAAAGCTGCTCCGGCTCAGTATTCTTGCACCCGGCAAAGAAGCAAACGCCTCCCCATGCAAGCATGATCGTCATTAGCTACCTTGCCGCACACTTCGCCTCCCGCACCTTTCCTCGCAAAGCCACTCCGGCTCAGTGTTCTTGCACCCGGCAAAGAAGCAAGCGTCTCCCCATGCAAGCATGGTCGCCGTTTGCTACCTTGCCGGGTTGGTGCATCAATATATTTCATATGTGGTAAATAGCAGTGCCTGCATAGGTATGTGTGGTACATACTGTCTGACACAGGCACTGCCGTCTACCCGCATAAGAAGGAAGAGGATTCTTTCATGTGGTATGTCATACAGGTGACTGAGGGCAGCACCGAGAATGCGGTGTCAAAGTGCAGAAATGCATTTCCTGAAACTTCATATAGTAAGATGTTCATACCCATGTATGAGCGGAAGCATAAAACCGGGGGAGAGTGGTTTATCGTTCGCAAAGAACTGTTTTCCGGTTATTTTTTCGTGGATTCAGATAATGGCGCAGCAATAGAAGAATGCCTGAAGCCCTTGAGCCGCTTTGTAAAGCCTGTCTGCGTTGGAAAGGATTTTGTCCCCATTAGGGAGGATGAGCAGAAGATGCTGGAATCACTTTTCAATTCAGAAAAGGTCATTGCAGTATCAAAGGGAGACATTGTAAACGGCGAGTATGAGATCTACGAAGGTCCGCTTATCGGAAAGGGAACAATAATCCGAAGAGTCAACCGTCATAAGCGGATTGGTGAAGTGGAGATAAGCCTTCACGGCGAGCCAAGACGTGTGCGCATAGGTCTTGAGATTGTCAACAAGACAATGAAGGAAGAGATGAGTGCGTAGAAAGCTGACAATAGTTTTAACGGACAACAGCTTTATGGGGCGATAACTACAAAGAGATAGTCAATATAGGTAAGAATCGATGATGATGCAGATGAAGCATTTTTGCACAGTGCATTATCGTTGAGATACATAATGTTAGCATTAGCCGGAGTGAATGAACTTTGGATGGCGAAGCTATTCTTTTGTGGACATGTTTAAATGGTAAATAAGGGTTAGAAAATAGAATGAAGAAAATATTACACATTTCAAAATATTATTATCCGTTCAGGGGCGGTACAGAGCAAATTGCACAGGATTGTGTGAATGCATTAGTTGAACAGTACGAACAGAAGGTAATATGCTTTAATGATGATAAAGAAGACAAGATTGATTTTGTAGATGATGTTGGGATTAATCGATGTGGAATATTTGCAAAAGTATCTTCTCAGCCAATATCAATATCATATAAAAAAATACTAAAAAAAGTAATTCGGGAGTTTTGCCCGGATATTATTATTTTTCATTATCCTAATCCATTTGTAGCACATTATTTATTAAAATATATTCCCGAAAAGGTAAAGCTTGTTACATACTGGCATTTGGACATTGTCAAACAGAAGATTCTTGGGAAATTATTTATTAGCCAGAATAACAGGCTAATAGACAGATCAAACATTCTGATTGCCACAAGTCCAAATTATGTAGAGGGAAGTCCTTATCTAAGCAAGGCAAGGGATAAATGCAGGGTTATACCAAACTGTATAAATGAAGAAAGACTATGTCTTTCAGAAGAATCTGAAAAACTGTCCGAAGAAATCCGTGATAAATATAAGGAAAAGATAATTTGTCTTGCAGTTGGAAGACACACAGAATACAAAGGTTTTAAATATTTGATTCAGGCAAGCAAATTGCTTGATGATAGATTCGAAATATTCATAACAGGACAGGGTGAGGAAACTGATAATTTAAAAAGAGAAGCAGGGAATGACAGCAAGATACATTTTCTTGGTATGATTGATGACACAGAGCTGAAAGCATATCTAAAGGCGATGGATATATTCTGTTTTCCATCAATTACAAAAAATGAAGCCTTTGGAGTAGCACTTGCGGAGGCTATGTACTACGAAAAGCCGGCAGTAACATTCACAATCCCAGGCTCTGGTGTTAATTATGTAAATATAGATGGAGTTACCGGAATTGAGGTTCCAAACAGAGATGTTAAAGCGTATGCTGAGGCGTTGATGAAATTAGAGTCAGATGAAAAATTAAGAGAAAAAATGGGAAAAGAAGGAAACAAAAGGGTTGTGGAGAATTTTATGAACGTGCAGTTTAAGGGTAATATAAGAGGATGCTTAAGTATATAGAGATGGGAAGGAAAACGTGGATAATAATAGGAATTGTATTGATGTTAGGAATAGGCATACATATTCGACATCTTATGAATAAGGATATATATGATTATGCGATTGGCGATGAATTACAAATTAGAAAATATGGGTTATACGTGATTAACTGATGTTGAATTCAATCAACTACATATAGATTAAGTGATGGTCAAGTTTCTGATGTAAAAAATTATAAAAAAGTGTGACTATGATAGGATTTTACACCCTTGGATTTAACAGACATTAACAATAGAATAATGGTAAAGATACATATTGTATGGAACAAAAGGTATATCCTGTAAAACTACAGGATTTTTTTTACTGCTTTCACATCCTTTTTGTAAGGCAAGAGATTTAATAGGCACTATATATTAGTAGTGGTACTGGTTTCGAACAAGGAATTAATTATTAGATAATGGTATGAAATATATTATTATGAATACATATAGGGTGAAAATATGGATAAGAGTTACAAAATAATTATTATTCATGAAGACGGTGAGATAACAGGCGGGTCGGCTAAAATAGCGATAAAAACAGCTTTAGGATTATCTGAAAAAGGGTATCATGTCACATATTTTTGTGCAACCAATCCTGTTGATAGTAAATTAGAAAACAAAGTTGATCGTATTATATGTCTACAACAAAAAGATATTGCTTCGGATGAAAATAGATTTAGAGCAGTAAAAAATGGAATATGGAATAGAAAAGCGTATATTACATTATCTAATCTATTTGAAGAATATGAATCCAAAGTAATAGTTCATATTCATGGCTGGTCGCACATTTTATCCTCTTCTGTATTTAAAGCATGTAATAAATATGGGGTTATTACATTTGTTACTCTTCATGATTATTTTTCAGTTTGCCCCAATGGAGGTTTTTACAATTATACTAAAAATCATATTTGTAAATATAAACCTTTGAGTTGGCGATGTATAGTATGTAATTGTGATTCAAGAACCTACATTCATAAATTATTCAGGGTTATCAGACAAATAATACAAAATTATTATGTGAAAAATAATAGTGACATTAGATTTATTTATATTTCAAATTTTAGTTTTTCGAAAATCAAAAAATATTTAAAAAGCAAATCTTTTTACTATTTACATAATCCAATAGATGCTTATGATATTGAAAGAGTAGACGCTTTTCATAATAGTGAATACTTATATATTGGTCGTATTTCTCCAGAAAAAGGGGTTGATTTATTTTGTGAAGCGGTACATCAGTTGAGTTTGAAAGGAATAGTAATTGGTAACGGTTCATTATTGGAGAACTTGAAAAAAAAGTATCTGGATATAGATTTTGTTGGATGGAAAGAAAAAAGGGATATGATTCCATATATTCAAAGAGCAAAATGTCTTATTTTTCCGTCTAAATGGTATGAGGGAGCTCCTCTGACAACAGAAGAATGCCTGGGGGTTGGGATACCTTGCATTGTTTCGGATGAATGCGCTGCGATGGATCAAATAATTGATGGTGTTAACGGATACAAGTTTGAAAGTGAAAATATTGAAGATTTAAAAAAACGCATATGCATGATTGATGATTTGAAATGGAATGAATTTAGTAATATTGAAGTGGAATATTCTATAGATGAATATTTATATGAGTTGATAAAGATATATAGCCATCAAGTAGTTTAACAATTAATACTTGAAAAATCTTACATGCCGGGAAAGGACGAAACAATTTAGTTAGGATTAATAATGTTATTATGGATAATGAGTTGATAAGTATTATAGTACCTGTATTTGGTGTGGAAAAATATATACGTGATTGTTTAGATAGCATTATCTCTCAAACATATAAGAACATTGAGATAATAGTGGTTGATGATGGGAGTAAAGATAAATCGGGTGATATAGCTGATCAATATGCAGAAATTGACCAGCGTATATTGATTATACATAAAGATAATGGTGGATTGTCTGATGCTCGAAATGTAGGTATAGATCATTGCCATGGTTCTTATATAACATTTATTGATAGTGATGACTTTGTTTCAAGTACATACATTGAACATCTATATAACCTTATAAAACTATATGATACTAAAATATCATCTTGTATGTATCAAATATTTAGTGATAACTTGAAAATAGAAACTGAAAAAAAAATAACAACTCGTAAAGTAAATTCAGATGAGGCTATAGAGTTGATGCTATTTAGAAATGGAATAACTCATATAGCTTGCGCTAAATTGTACCATAAAAGTATTTTTGAGAATAGTCCAAAAACAGATTTTAGTGATTATATGGGAAATAAATCAAGTTTGAATTATTTGCCGGTTATTAATGGTCGCTTTAGATTTCCGGTGGGAATATTAAATGAAGATTTGGCGACTATATATTATTTGGTAGAAGAAGTTGAATCTATATCAATAAGTAATGCACAGTTATATTATTATAGAAGTAATCCTAAGTCGATAACAAAGGCTAAAGTAAAAGCAACGGATTTTTCAGTTTTTGAATTATATGATTTATTGTCCAAACATTTGGAAAGGTATTTTCCAATGTCTAAAGCTGGTATTATTGAGCTAAAAGGTACAATATATGTAAAATTATACAAAAGACTTGTGATGAATAATCAAAGAGAGTTTTCTGAACAAATGGATTTTATACAAGAATATTTAAAAATGGAGGTTCGGAATCTTAAAGATTATACAGTTCGATTTCCAACAAAAATTAGAATGGTAGTAGGTTCTAAATCAAGAATATTCTTTAAGATTCTATCAATAATAGAGAATTGTTTGGGGGCAAAAAGTTAGGATTGGAGATAAAACGATGATATATAATAATTATTATTTTAGAGATTTTTTGAGTAGAACAAAACATTTATCTGAAAATGCAAAGTTTGATAGTATTATTAAAGATGTCGTAGATATTGATTCGATAATGGATTATGATATTTTTAAAAAATATGTAAAAAATAATATAAAGCCATATGCAAATGGTAAAAAGATTGTAAGATACGAGTTTGGAGATGAAGGATTATTTTACGGTCAGAGGAATGCTCTTTTTGCTTACGCAAAAATTGAAACAAATGAGCAAAGGTTCATATTACCTGCGTTTGAACATGGACCTGATTTGAGAGAAAACGTAAACCAAATCATAAAGAATCAGATGAACCACTCGTTTGTATTTTCTAGTAATTACAAGAAAAAAATAGTACATAAAGATAGACCGTTGGCACCTGTTTTTGATGTGGGTCCCTATGTTCTATATGCTGATGGATATTATAATGATAATACATTTAGAAAAATAAAATCAAATTATGGAAAAATAGCATTACTATTTCCAGCACATTCGTTTGAAGGTGCTTCAGTAAAATTTGATAAACAGCAATTTGTTTGTAATGTAATGAATAAATTTAGAGATTCATACGATACAGTTTTTGTTAGCGTATATTGGAATGATGTGGATGATTCTGTTTATGAATTGTTTGAAAAAGAAGGGGCAAAATTAGTATCGGCAGGATTTAGGGGGGATCCTAATTTTATATACAGATTAAGAGAAATGATTGATTTGTCAGATGTTGTTGCTAGTAATATGATTGGATCATATATAGGTTATGCTATTGCTTTGAATAAACCATTTTTTATGTTTGAAGATTCAGCAGAATTAAAGTCAGTGGAACATAGTGATGATGATAAAAATGATAAATATACTAAACTTCAAAATGATATTAAATATGCCTTTTCATGCCTTGAGCCGAATGATAAACAAATACAATTACAAGAAAAAATATATACTAAATTTTGGGGAGGAAAGCAAGCACATAAAACAGTAGAGGAAATAAAAAACATTATTACGCTCTCTCAGAAATTATTAAAAAATAGTTATGGGACAACTGGGGGGTATGAGAAAGTAATTAATAAGGCATTAAAACATGATTTTGAATTAACAGAAGATGAGTTTAGTATGCTTTTATATTCTTTAGATAAAAAAGAAGGATAATTTTTTAATAATGATATCTGGATCAAGATTTTATAGACGGATGTGCATATAAAATCACGGAGAATTTGAAGAACCCATAAAAGAACGAAGCTCTTCGTTGTAGTATGGGGAAACCCAGCGAAACAACGAAGGATACCCATAAAGTAACGGAGAACCAGAAAAGCACGGAGAAAGAGCAGATAAACACGGAGCTTTTGAAGTGTATTGCGAATAGAAAACCACGGAGAATTCTTACACACCAGAAAAGGACGAAACTCTTCGTTGATTATTGGTTAAAAAGCAATAAACCACGGAGGAAGAGCAGGAAAAGACGGAGAACCGCGATAATATGAAAGAAAGAAATATAGGAATAGATCTGTTGAGAATTATATCCATGATGGGAATAGTTATGCTGCATCTACTAAAAGACAGTGGACTATTGGAATTTGATGCCGATAATATTACTAAATGGTCAATAGTGTGGGTTGTGGAGATAATTGTATTCTGTTCAGTAAATGTTTTTGGTATTATTAGTGGTTTTGTTGGTGTAAATAGTAATTATAATTATAGCAGAATGGTTGAGATATGGATTCAAATGCTTTTTTACCTATATTGCTTTTTTGCACTATCAAAAATAATAAATACGTCATATCAATATACACTTAAAGATATTATTTTCCCTATCAATAGTAATTATTACTGGTATGTTACCGCATATGCTGGTTTGTTTTTATTTATTCCATTATTAAATATAGGTATAAACAATATAGATATAAAAACATTCAGGATAATGTTGATTTTTGTTTTGATTTTTATGTGTCTAATACCTTGTGTTGTACATAGTGATCCATATCAAATTAATGCTGGTTATAGTTGTTTATGGATTATAATTTGCTATTTAATAGGTGGATATATTAATAAATCATGTATCTATCAAAAAAAGAGATATCGTACTTTGATTTTTTTTATGGTTTTGAGTGTATTAATACTTGTAGTTTCTAAACTTGGAGTTGATTTGTTGTTGTATAAAATTAGTGGACAAGCTCATGGTGGAGGGACTTTTGTGTCGTATGTGTCTCCGTTCATCGTGTTGAATGCAGCTATTATTGTATGTGTATTCGCAAAACTAAAAATAAAACATGCGATATCTACAAAAATAATAAAGACAATAACGCCAACGGTATTAGGTGTTTTCTTGATTCATGCGAATCCAGTTTTTGGTGAACTTCTGTTTTATAGAAGTGCACAATCATTAAAAAAAGTTGACGGAGCATTTTTGCCAATAGTGATTATAGGATATACAATAATGGTCTTTATTACATGTAGTATTATAGATTTTACACGTAATATACTATTTGAGATTTTGAGAATAAAAAAAATAATTCGAAGAATAGACAAAAATCTTTAAAATTAAGTAATAGAAGGAAATTAGTGATATGAATTATATTACAATAAGTAAGCCTTTAATTAATAATATGGGAAATGTTTCAAGATTAGAGGCTGTTATTATTGGCCCCGATTTTAGTAAAGTTCATTATTTTGAAGTTGAATCTAAGTATGAAAAATACTTATGTGTAGAAAGATGCGATGCGTTTGTTGTTAGTTTATTGTATTTTGCGTTAGTAAATGGTTATAATATTCGTTCAGAAGCTGCAATATCAGAAAAATTATACTATCAATTAACAAGTATTTTAATACCTACTATGAATAATTATTATCCTGATAGATTTCATAAAATTAGTATAACTGCAGACATTAGTAATCAAATGATAGAAAATGCTAAAGGTGTTGGATGTGCTGTGTCTGGTGGAGTGGATTCTTTTTACACAATTATTTCAAATATGAATCATCTGGCGAAAGATTACAGGGTGACACATTTATTAGTTGCTAATTCTTTTAATGTTTTTTATGGTGATAATGATACAAGAAAGAGGTTTAAAGAAATAGCTGACAATGCACAAATTATAGCCGATGATTTGAAAATACCGTTAGTGAAGATATATTCAAATCATTCTGAATTTTGGTTTCCTCATTATCAAAATGTATTTTGTGCTAAATATGCTTCTTATCCGCTCGCGTTACAAAAGTTGTTTGGTAAATACTATTTTAGTTCCGGTTATGAATACAAAGATTTTTCTTTTACTACTTCAGATTGGGATAGTTCACATTATGATGCGGTTTCCGCTCCAAATTTGTCAACAGAGAATTTTGATTTTATTCTTTCAGGTGGTGGAATTAACAGAGCTAATAAAATCAAATATATTGCTGATAATAGTACAGTGCAAAAGTATTTACAGGTATGCAACTTGCAGAAAGAGAATTGCTCAGTTTGTAACAAGTGTATGCGTACTGAAATAGTATTGTATTCAATAGGAATGTTAAATTGCTTTTCTAAATCATTCGATTTAAATAAATTTGAAAAATACAAAAACAAATATATTCTTAAAATGATGTATCAAAGAGGGATATTTGATAAAGAAAATATTAATTTGTTAAAAGATAATAATATTAAAATACCAAGTATTATTATAGTTAAGTCAAAGCTACTTAGAATTTTATACTTGATTAAAGAATTATTTGTAAAAAATAAAACAATTCTAAAAATATATAAACGAATACGGAGAAGTGATGATACTATAATGCTTGAGGATATTGAACGATATAATGTAGATAAGGAATTCGCAAAAGATTGTGATAATGGAATTATATGATGAATATTAATTCAAAGTACAAAAACATGGCACCAGCAGTAAAAGCCAGTTTTTGGTTTATGATATGTAATATATTGCAAAAAGGTTTGGCTTTTCTAGTAATACCAATATATACGCGATTACTTACAACAGCTGAATATGGTACATATTCAGTTTATAATTCTTGGATGGCATTGTTTGCTGTATTTGCAACATTAAGTATTAGTTCTGAATATTTCGTTATTGTAGTATTGAAAAATAAAACTGACACTGATGAGATTTTGAGCATTTTACAAGGTTGTTCTTCAGCAACGTGTGTTGTTTTTTTTTCGATTCTATATGCTTGGCAACCTATCCTTGAACCATTCTTACATATTAGTTTACCTATGTTGATTATTATGTTTGCTCAAGTGTTTTTTTCGACACCTTTATTGTTTCTCACTAGAAAGTATCAATATCTATATAAATATAAATTTATTGTTATAGTAACATTATCTATGTCTTTAATGACAGTTGCTATTTCGTTATTAATGATAAATGTACTACCAGATAAAAGCATGTCATTGATTGCGGGTGCTGCAACGGTTCAAATAATTGGTGGTATTATTTTATATATTTATAATATTAGTAAAGGAAAAAGAATATTTGATAAGAGGTATTGGAAAGATGCTATTACTTATTGCATACCGCTAATACCACATAATTTAGCGTATTATGTACTTAATTCATCCGATAGAGTTATGATAGATTGCTTTTGTAGTACATCTGATGCTGGAATATATTCATTGGCGGGAAATATCTGTATTGCCATAAATGTAATAACAAATGCAATTGGTTCAACTTTAAATCCGTGGGTTTTAAGCAAATTAAAAAAACAAGAATATAAAACAATAGCAAAAACTATAAATGAAATTGTGCTTGGGTTAGGTGTTTTGTTTATAGGAGTTTCTTTGATAATGCCGGAGGCATTATTAATCGCAGCATCTAGTGATTATAAAGATGCAAAATGGTCTATGCCGCCTATTTTATTGGGTGCTTTCTTCTTGTTTTTAGGGGGGATTCCTTGCTTGATTTCATTATATCATGAAAAAACCATTCTCGTATCATGTGCAAGTGCATCAGCAGCGGTGTTAAATATAGTATTGAATTCTATAGCCATTCCTAAAATGGGTTATATAGCGGCGGCATATACTACTATGATCTCATATGGTTTTTTTGCTTTATTTCATTTTATATTGGCTAATATTTGGTCAATTAAATACAAGTATTTTAATAAGCCATTTGATAATATAATAATATTATTGTTGTCACTATGTACAATATTGTTAGTTTTACTTTCGTTGACATTATATAATTATCCGATAATTAGATATATATTAATAATTATTATAGTTACAATTATATTTATACTTAGAAAGAATATAATGGCATTTATATTAAAACTGAAAGGGTGAGAAAAATGTGTGCTATTTCAGGAATTTTAGTAAAAAAGCAAAATTCAGTTAATTATGATATGTATAATGCAATTAAAAAAATGATCGCATCAATGACACATAGGGGACCTGATGATGAAGGGATTTGTGCTATTGTTAGTAATAATGGAGCAAATTTTCTTCAATCTGAAGGGAAATCTGATGATGCGATAGCGTATTTAGGATTTAATCGCTTAAGTATTAGGGATTTGTCGAAAAAAGGACATCAGCCTATGTTAAGTATAGATGGTAGAGTTGTTGTTGTTTTTAATGGTGAAATATATAATGCTGATAGTTTAAAGGAACAATATTTATCTGGAATATTATTTCGTTCAAAAAGCGATACAGAAGTTTTGCTGAATTTATATATAACTTTGGGGATAAGCAAAACAGTAGAGTTATTAGATGGAATGTTTGCATTTTGTATAGCAGATATGAATACTGGTAAAATGTATATTTGTAGAGATCGAGTTGGCATAAAACCACTTTATTATTATAAGGATAATAATTATTTTCTGTTTGCCTCCGAGATAAAAGCGATTGTGGAGGCTAGAGTATTTAAACCAGTTCCTAATAAAGTTGCTTTTTATGAAATGATGATGTTTCGTTTTAATCATAAGCAAACACTTATAGAAGGTGTTAACCAGTTTGAAACTGGATGCTACGCAGAGATAGATATAAATAATCCAAATGATATACAAATTAATAGATATTGGAGCCCTGAAAAAGAAGTGTCTTTCGAATACAAATGCAATTATATGCATTATAAAAAAAAGGTTGTAAACGAATTGGAAAAAGCGGTTACTAGTCAACTCATAAGTGATGTTGATGTGGGTTGTCAGTTATCTGGTGGTATTGATAGTTCTTTAATAACATATTTTTTTAATAAAAAGAAAAAAGAGGTTGCTAATGCAAAACAAATAAGAAATATATCGTTCGGTATCATTCCAGATAATAATATTCAATCAGAAGAAAAATATATGGATTATGTAAGTGCAGTTACAGGTATTGAAGTTGATAAAATATTAGTTAAAAATTCTTGTATTGGAGAACAATGGAAAAAGGTAATATGGTATTTAGATGGCATTCCATCTTTTATTAATGAAGTGGGGATAAGTTATTTAGCACAAGAATCTAAAAATAAAGGAGTAACTGTACTTATAAGTGGAGAAGGAGCTGATGAAGTATTTGGAGGGTATAGTTATATATCAGAAGGAAAATACATAATTACAATGTATAATTTAATTAAGTTTTTTAAGAAAAAAGCTAATGAGTATCTGAGGAAAAAAAACTTGGTAGATTCTGATTTTGATGGAAAACTTGATGATGACTATTATTTATTATGGAGTGCAGACGGGAATTATAATGATTATGTAAAAGACTTATGTTTGGAATATTCAAAATATCATGAGGCTGCATGTGCAGATAGAAAAGAAACAATAAAAAGAATTTCATCAATACCTAGTATTAGTTTATTTGATAAAAATAGATGTTATAATCTTTCTTGTAGAGTGGCAGCATTATGTAATAGACAGGATAAAATGACAATGGAGTATTCGATAGAAAATAGAGTCCCTTTTCTTTCAAATGATGTTATAAGTATTGGATTAAAAATTCCTAATAAATATTTATGTAAGTGGAAGAAAAAACTTTCGCATGGGCAAGGTCGAAATCCATTTATTAAACAGGGGAAATACATACTTAAAGATGTTGCCAAAGATTATTATACTAATAAGTTTGCTTTTAGGGAGAAAATGGGATTTCCCCTTCCCCTTGAAGATTTTATAATAAATGAAATAGAAACAGATGACTTTGATGATATGTTGCGTAAATTAGAGAAGAGAAATGTGGTAGATATATATAAGATAAAAGAGTATTGTAAAAAAATAAGAAATCATAATGAGTATCTTTCAGGGGAAGCTCACATGCTATGGAATATATTCTCTTATGAATTCTTTTGTGAACAGTTTATTGATTCATATCAATAAGAAGATTGACTAGATATTCTGAAAATGTTGTTGTTATAAACCTACAACACTAAAGAAATCAAAAGATAGAAGGGAAATGATAGTTGTATAATTAAAAAAGGGCATAGGAAACCAGACCGCCTAATATAAGTTTTTTGGAAAGGGTGGCATATCATAATGTTATGGATGAGAGTCAGGAAATCAAGGAGTCGAAAAGACTCTTATTTCATTTTGTAGGGAAATGTGCATATAAAATCACGGAGAATTCATGGAGTCAATAAAACAAAAAACAACGAAGTTCTCCGTTTAAGGATTGGGAATACCAGTGAAATAACGGAAATTACCCATAAAGTTACGGAGAACCCAAAATGAGTAATAATAAAAATAATAATAAAATGGGATGCATACAATCATTAAGAGCTATCGCAGCTATTGGTGTTATAATAACACACATATATCCGGTAATAAAAACAACTTACGATATTGATTCATATATATTTAATATGATTACAACTGGGTTTGTGGATACTGGGAAAATTGGAGTAGCGTTATTTTTTGTTATGTGTGGTTATTTTCTGTATAATATAAAAAATAAGACTAAACGAAAATTTATTATAGATCGAATAATAAGACTTTATCCAGAGTATTGGTTTTCTATATTATGTGCTGTGATTTTTTTGGGTGGATACTCTATAAAACAAATATTGATTAACTGTACAATGTTGCAAATTTTTTTTGGAGAAGAAAATATATTAGGACTATATTGGACATTGCCGATTGAATTAACTATCTATTTAGGAGTTTTTATTGTTTGGAATAAGATGAATAGTATCTTATTCTTAAAAATATTATTTTGGGCAATTAATTTTATAAATATCATATTATCAATTATTAGATTTGCGACAAAGAAGGCTGTCCCAGTAGCCTTTGGATTGTTAATCAGTTTGGCTATGTTGGGTTTTTTCTTTCGTTTATATGTAGAAGAAGAACTTGAAAGAAAAACTATAATAGTATTATTTATAATATGGATAAGCATTTTACTTATTATTTCTATATTTGCATATGGTTTTTCTATAAACTATCAAGAAACTTGGTATAGATATTTCTTATCATATTTTTTCGCTATTCTTTTATTTATTGTTTTTTATTATAAAAAAATAACAAATGTTTATTTAGAGAAAATAGGTGATATGTCATATTCGATTTATCTAATGCATCCTATAGCGTATTTAACAGCTATTAGTATAGCAAAAGATAATAATTGGATTGTCGGAACAATAATGTCTTTTCTGTTTATCTGTGTCTTTTCTAGTATAGGATATTTATTGTTTGAAATAAAAATTAGCAGTTTTATAAAAGAAAAAATAAATCAAATCTGTAATAAATACTAAGTGTAATAGTATATGAGTTATATAAAAGAAAGGACTAATTTTAGTGAAAATAAGAATAAATATAAAAACTATTATTTTGGAATTATTATTAATTGCTATTTCAATTTGTGCATTGCTTTTTAAAAATGATGAGATTGTATTGATTGTAACAGCGATACAAGTCATATATATCATATGGAAGTCAAAATTTTCATATTTAAGTGTCCTGTGTTTTATAATTAATATATGTTTGATACCTGAATATATCCAATATTCAGGAGGTAATACCTGGGGATTATTGAGTATGGGATATGTTCCTATTTACTATTATGAACTTGCATTTTGCTGTTATATTTTAAATATCATCATAATAATAATTATGTCTCATACTAAAGCATTAGAGAATGAGAAAAAATTTTTTTTATACCAATTTGATATTAGTTCTAATATGGTGACTATTTTGTGTATTATGGCTTTATTGCTGACTTATTTACTTATGCCTAATTTAAGTATGTTTTCATCAAGAAGATTTAGTGGTTATATATCTTTTGAAGGGTGGTCTTGTATTCCATTCTTCTTTATAGCAGTATCAGTGTTAAGTAAAAAAAAGAAACAATTGGTTTATCCAATAACGGTTATTGTCTGTTTATGGTATATTATTCATGGAGAACGTGTTGATGTTACGGGAATGATAGTATATTGGATGCTTTTCTATTTTAACTCTCAAAAGAGAGATATAAAATCCATAATAAAATATATTTTGCTTGGCAGTTTTTTGATTATTATAATGGTTATTATGGGTGCGGTTAGGGATGGAACTAATTTAACAATTAATGAATTGATGTATCGTATTCTTGTTCAACCAACCGTATGTGATGTCACTAATGTATTTAATTGTGCTGTTGATATTGTATATAAACATAATTTATTTCATGGATTAACATATTTTAGTTATCTGATAAATATTATTCCTAAATTAAATGATCCGTATTCTTTTGAATTATTGATTAGGAGTAAAGGGTATTTTTCGGCTGGTGGAGGATTATTTTTTTCCGAGGCGATTGCAAATTATGGATTTGTTTTTTGTGTGGGTGTTGTTATATTTTATCTGTTATTGTGGAGTAAAGTGATTAAAAAATGTACTAAATATAGAGCGCTAGTATATATGACATTATGTTTGGCGTCTTTTAGGACGGCGTGGTACGGCTTAAACTATCCAATGGTTACAATTATATATTTTATTCCATTTGTGTTGATACTTAACAATACTTTAAAAAAGGGATCTCTGTGATTAGTTGGTGTTGAATTTGTTCAAACGTATATAAACAAAGAGATGGTCAAGGCTCTGATGAGAAAAATCATAAAAAGGATAACTTAAATACGATCTGACAGATTTTGAATCTGGCAGTTATTAATAATCGGATAAAGGGAAGATGCATACTGAATGTATTAAAAGTATATCCTGTAAAATTATAGGGTGTATTTTTTTATGTTATTAATAAGGAGAACTATTTTTTGACAGCCCCAATAACACACTTTGCTTGATAATCTCTTTTTGGTTGATTCGTATGTCCCAATTAATTTTTAATGTTGTTTAGTTATGTATTTATGTTTAACATATAATAGGAGAGGAGAGAGAAAGTAAATGAAAATAACTGTATTTATGCCAATCAAACTGAACAATGAGAGAACACCGGGCAAAAACTTGAAGAAATTTGGTGATGGAACTCCATTGCTTCAAGTTCCACTTATAACAGCATTGGAAGCCCAAAAAGAAGGCTATATAGATCGTATAGTAGTGTTTTGTAGTAAAAAAGAAATATTGGACTATCTTCCAGATGGAGTTGAATGGATTCCACGTCCAGAAAGTCTCGATACACAAACGACAAAGAGTGGCGATATCATTCGTGCTTTTGTTGATATGGTTGAATCAGATATATATGTAATGTATCATGCTACGTCACCATTTATATCTAAAAAACATTTGGTTGAGTGTATTAATGCTGTAAAATCAGGGGAATTTGACTCTGCATTTTCGGCTAAAAAACTTCAGAATTTTATGTGGTTTAGAAATAAACCACTAAATTTTACACTTGATAATGCTCCAAGAACTCAGGATATGGAACCATATTATTGTGAATTATCTTCGCCCTATGTGTTTACAAAAGATGTTGTAGATAAGTATAATGGCAGGACTGGTGAAAATCCATATATATGTGAAGCTACGGAGATTGAAGCTATTGATATAGACTATCCAGAAGACTTTGAACTTGCTAATGCTGTATATATGAAACTTATAAGGGGCGATAAATGATATGGGAATAGTAAGATTATTGGATTGTACATTAAGAGATGGCGGTCATGTTGTACAAGGTAAATTCGGATCTAATGTTATAAGTGCGACAATAACTGCATTAGTAGATGCTAAGATAGATATTATTGAAGCAGGTTTCCTTTGGGAAACAACAACAGACGAGGATACTGCACGATTTTATAATATTGCTGAGTTAAAGAAGATTCTACCTGAAAATATGGGAAACTCAAAGCTGTCTCTTATGGCTGACAATGTTGATTTGTCGCATCTTGAACCATATGATGGAACGGTTGAATATATCAGATTATCATTTCGGAAAAATGAATTTGAGTGGGCAGAGAAGACGATAAAACAACTCAAAGAAAAGGGTTATAAATGTTATATAAATCCGATACATGGAAGTGCAATTTCAGATGAAGAATACATTGATATTATTCAGCGAGTTAATAGGATGAAGCCGTATGCTTTTTCTATCGTAGATACATTTGGAGCAATGAGACAATCGGATCTTGGAAGAATTTACTATCTTGTTGAAAATAATCTTGATAAAGAAATAGCTTTAGGGATACACCTGCATGAAAATTTAGGACTTGCATTTTCGCTTGCACAGTATATTCTTAGTATTGTGTCCCCGTTAAGAAATATCACAATTGATGGGGCACTCTATGGAATGGGTAAAATTCCAGGCAACCTTTGCGTTGAGCAAATGATGGATTATTTGAATACAAGATATGGTACATCATATTCTACAGAACCTGTTTATGATGCAATTGATGATTTTATAATGCCTATATATGAAAATCAACGATGGGGATATTCTGTTCCATATGCTCTTTCGGCTCAATGTGGTGTTCATCGGACTTATTCTGAGTATTTGATAGCAAAAAATCGACTTCATACAAAAGATATTCGTAGACTCCTTAAAACAATTGGAAAGGAAAATGCTGAAATTTTCAATAAGAGTTTTATTGAAGATCAGTATCAAAAATACATGCTTGCTGATTATGATGATAGACAGTCCGTAGAAAAGTTGGAAAGTGTAATAGAAAAATATAATCATTTTCTAATAATAGCACCAGGATATTCCATTTATGACTTTAACTTTCCGGATGTAATAATACATGACAGTTGTATAATAACTGTTAATTTCAAATTTAATAAAGTTCACGAGGATTATTTGTTTTTCTCTAATACAAAACGGCTTAATTATGCTAATGTAAAGGATATGAAAAGAATGCTAATTACATCAAATCTTATAGATGATATACCTGATGCAGGTTTTGTTTTTTCGAGAAATGAATTAGCGTATCATGATGATATTTTTTGTGATGACTCGACTTTAATGCTCTTAAATTGCCTCAAGAGATGTAAGCGGAGAAATATCTTTCTTGCTGGCTTTGATGGATTTGACCCAAATCATAGAAACTTTTATGATAGTAAACTTGAAAGAAATCCAAATCAGGATGACTATGATCAGGTACTAAGAAAAAAGATTTTGAGAAATTCATATTCTGATATGAATATAAATTTCATTACACCTTCATATTATCAGAATTATTGAGTGGATAAGTACAATAAATTTGGGTTTATAAAAGGTGGGAAAGTAATGTTAAAATATTTTATACTTGATGTTGACGGCACAATGACAGATGGTGGCATATACTATGATGAACATAATAATGAAATTAAAAAGTTTTGTACCAAAGACGCTGTGGGTATTTTCACTGCCCAATCAGCGGGTATAGAAGTTATGGTATTGACAGGACGTGAGTGTGTTGCGACATCAAAGCGTATGGCTGAGCTTGGAGTAAAAAATCTTTATCAGAACGTTAAAAATAAGGAGTCTTGGATAAATAGATGGATGGAAAAGAATAAAATTAAAAAATTAGAGGTTGGATATATTGGTGATGACTTAAATGATCTCCAACCTATGCGTCTCTGTGGATATATTGGATGTCCTGCAGACGCATGTCAAGAAGTAAAAACTATATCCGACTATATTAGTTCTGTTCCTGGAGGCCATGGTGCTGTGCGAGAAGTAATAGAGCATTATTTACGTGAACAAGGAGTTTGGGAGACTCTCGTAGAAAAGACATATGGTATGGGTGTATAAAATATTCTAATTATATATTGTCATGAAGGTAAATAAAAAGTATGCTGATTTTAAAATCTACCTCTTGACAAAAGTCACTTTATAACGGGAGAATGCATTATGACTATTATAGACAATAAAAGCAGATTTGTTGTTAAAAAAATATTTTTAATACTTTTTTTTACTTTAATATATAGCGTTAGTGTAAAGGCCAATGAGGTAGTATGTAAAATTAATGATACAAAATGTGAGGTGGGCGTACCATTATCTTTAACGTTAAGTGAAGACGTAAAATACACAAAATGGTATGTTGATGGTGTGAAGATTCAACTACAGGGGGCAAATTCATATATTCCACAAGAATCAGATTATGAGAATTGGATTAAGGTTGAAGGCTACAATGAGAATGATGAGGTTATTGGAGAAGATAAAATTTTTTTTAGTAAACTTCCTGTAGTATATATTGATACCGTTAATAATGAAACAATAACAAGCCGAGATGAATATATAAAAGCTGTAATGTATGTACAGGGAAATACAAGTTTTGATTCACAGTATAACGGTGGTATAGATATTAAGGCAAGGGGAAACTCTACTTATTATTTGCCAAAAAAACCATATAAATTAAAACTTGATACAAGTACAGATATGTTTGGATTTGGTAAAAATAAACATTGGGTGTTATTGGCAAATTACAGAGATGAAGCATTGGTTCGTAATACTATAGCTGATGATTTATCAAAAGAATTAGGCTTGGTCGGATTTGATACTACTTGGGTTGATGTCATAATGAATGATAGTTATATTGGTAATTATCAATTTTGTGAGCAGATTCGTATTAATGAGAATAGAGTTAATATATTTAATTGGGAGGAAGAGGCAGAATCTATAGCAAAAGAATTATATAAGGTAGAAAAACATAATGGCATGAGTAAAGATGATCGTGATGCTATAGAGAACATTATGCAAAATGATTATTCATGGATTACTGATGATAGAATTGTTTATAGTGATACAGAATATAATGTTAGTGATTATTATAAATTTAATACCAATATTACTGGTGGATACTTATTTGAATTAAATGAATATTTGTCTGTTATTGATGGAGAGAGAGAACATTCTGAATTTGATACATCAAATGGTATGCGTGTTGTCATAGATAAACCTGAGATGGCAATATCCAATGCCAATATGATGTTCTTTATTAAGGAATATTGGGATGATTTTGAGAAAGCTTACAATTCTCAAGATGGTTATTATAATAACAAGCATTATAGTCAGTATGCTGATTTTGATTCAATGGTGAGTTATTGGTTATTGAATGAAATAGTTGGAAATACTGATGCAAATGCACGGAGTCGATTGTGTTATATGGATGTAGATGATGTAATATATTTTGGACCAGTCTGGGATTATGATTTTGGCTTCGGAATTCCAACAGATTCTATGCCTGACACAAAATGGAAATTTTCCCATAGCGATAATCCTAATAATTTATTTAAAAATTGGATTGACGATCCTTTGTTTGTAATTAAGGCACAAGAAAAATATTGGAAAATTCGTCCGTATTTAAATAGTATAGTGTCTTCGGGAGGCCTGCTTGACGAATATAATGATTATCTATATGAATCAGGACAAGCAAATGACAGTATATGGAGATGGGTAAGAGGTTATGACAATGACACGTTATATGTAAAAGATTATCTATGTAGGCGAATCAGTTGGTTAGACGAACAATTTAGTACTCAAGATAGTATAATCAATAGTTTGTATTCGGAGGTTAGTGATCATCCGTATAAGAGGGCTTTGGAAAAAATACCAATAGCATTTAATAATACATTTTCGGATAATTCTGAACTTCCTTATAAATCAGATGGCATTGTGAAAGATGAATATGACCTGAAAATGGGTGTTGGAATAAATGATGATGAAACATCAACCATCAATATATATATTAATGGACTCAAATTAGACTCATATGATGTTGTTTCTTCTTTATTGGATGTTACTATTCCTAAGGAGAAATTGAACGAAGAAAAGGGAACAAAAAATGTTATTTCTATAATAGGATACAATAATGATGGTGATGTTACTTATACCAATTTTGCCACAGTAATTCAGCAAGATACAGAGATTGTGAATGGTAGTCCGTATATATTAAGCTCTGATGGTGTTTTGTCTTACGATGCCACTATACCTCACATCATTATCAATCAGATATATGGCGGTAAGAAATCTGCATCCTATGCATCCAATGACTTTATAGAACTGTATAATCCAACAGATGAAGACGTGAATCTGTCTGGATGGTCGCTGCAGTACAGATCCAGCATTGATGGCGGAGATGATACGTCATGGAGCAAACTTGATCTTACAGGAACGATAAAGTCCCACTGTTCTTATCTTGTGAAGTGTAAGGCTGCCACAGGAACGGAGGATTGGCATATCAATATAGCTGACTGTGATCAGGAATGGAAGCAGAAAATCAATAACAAGGGCTGCTCGGTTGTGCTGGTGGCTAATGATAAGCTAATTGATCCTGATTCCCCTGTGTTTGATAATGAGACAGGACAACCTGTCATTTCAGGATATGTGGATATGGTGGGTGTTTCCGGAAATGATGTTTCTACAGAAGAGGATATCAATAATGAAGCAGCTCTGCATTTTGAGAAGGAAGCATCGAAGGTTCAGTCAAGAAAATCAGCCATAAGGCGTAAGGCATTTGCTGATACTGATGACAATACGGTTGAGGGTGATTTTGAGGTCGTAGATTACAGCTTTGAAAATGCTGATTATATAGCATATATTTCTCCGAAATGTACTGCTGATGGAGCATGGACATATGATGAGGATGCTGTGCCAAAGTATGCCGTAACCATTGATAAGAATATCAAGGGAGAAGATGTAACTGAACTTAAATATATTTACAATACATTATTTGATGTTCCTGAGAAACCTGTCAGGGAAGGTTATACATTTAAAGGCTGGTTTGCAGACAAGGGACTGACAAAGGAGTATGACTTTACTAAGAAGTCGGTTAGTGATGTGACGTTGTATGCGGGCTGGAAGGTTAACAACTATACAATTAGATTTGAAAGTAACGGCGGAGAAGAGATACAATCAATCACCAAAGGCTACGGCGACAGGGTTGCAGAGCCGCTAGAACCTAAATTTTTAGGGGGGGGGTACTCCTTTGCCGGATGGTACAGTGATGAAGCTCTGGAAACACCATACGAATTTACTACCATGCCAGCAGAGGATATAACACTATATGCAAAATGGGATATTAACAGTTATACAATCAGATTTGTAACAAATGGCGGAAGTACAGTTGCAGCCATGACAGCGGATTACGGAAGTGAACTGACAGCACCTAAAGCACCTTTAAGAGAGGGATATACATTTATCGGCTGGTATGCTGACAGGAAGCTTACATTACCTTATGTGTTTGCTAACATGCCTGCACAGGATGAAACGATTTATGCAGGCTGGGAACCAGAGAGCCATACCATATCCTTTGAGAGCAATGGTGGAAGCAGCGTATCTTCCGTAGCAGGCAATTATGGCGTGGAGATAAGTGAACTGACAGATGGTGATACATCTGTAGTACCGGAGAAGGAAGGCTATACCTTTGCCGGATGGTACAGCGATGAAGCTCTGGAAACACCATATGAATTTACCACCATGCCAGCAGAGGATATAACATTATATGCAAAATGGGATATCAACAGTTATACGATACGTTTTGTAACAAATGGAGAAAGTGCAGTAGAGGTAAGGAGTTATGAGTATGGTGCAGATGTTGAGGCATTGGCTGCTCCTGTAAAGGAAGGCTATACATTTACAGGATGGTATTCGGATAAGAAGTGTACGAAGGAGTATGTATTCTCGACTATGCCAGCCGTCAACGTAACGGTATATGCCGGATGGACTCCTATTAAGAGTGAGGTTTCGTTTGATACTGCAGGAGGAAGCGGTGTTGGTAACGTGACTGTTACTTATGGTGAAGAGGGTGAGATTGCAGAGCCTGTCAAAGAGGGTGCTTCATTTACTGGCTGGTATGTGGATGAGACATGTACCATACCTTATGATCCGGACAAGGCTTATTCGGGCAGTATCACACTTCATGCAGGCTGGAAGGTGAAGGAGTATACTGTCAGATGGGTGGACCATGACGGAACAGTGCTGAAATCCGAGAAAGTCGGGTACAGCGGTAACGGTACGGCACCTGAAGCTCCTTGCCGGGCGGGTTATACATTTACAGGCTGGAACTCAACAGCAGAGAATGTCAGGGCGAATCTTACTGTTCAGGCAGAGTATGAGAAGATATCAATAGTACTATCGGCGAAGTATGACATGTCGGTAAATGACCCCGCAGTGACCGTGACGGATGAGAATGGCTCATCAATATCGGAGATCACACTATATACCAGGAAGTATAAGACGGCACAGTTTACAGGAAAGGTTATAGGTAGCGGACTGCCTGTGACATGGAGTTCCTCTGATGACAGCGTTGCATCGGTTTCTTCCAAGGGTAAGGTTTCGGTGAAGAAGGCGGGTGTGACATACATAACAGCAGAGGCAGGTGGAGCATCCGTAAGATGTAAAGTTATTGTTAAGCAGGCTGGGATAAAGGCGGTGCTTAATGGAAAGACTGCCGGCAGCAAGAGGATCACACTCAAAAAGGGAGCAAGATATAAGCTTAAGGTGACTGCTATACCTGATGGTAAGGTTACTTATAAGTCAAAAAATAAGAAGATAGCTACAGTTTCTGGTAAAGGAACTATTACGACAAAGAAGAAGGGAAAAACCACGATTGTCATTTCATCTAATGGAATGAAGAAGACGGTTAAAATCAGGGTAAAGTAAGCATATGATTAGCTGGTGGAGTTGATTTTTCATAGAATTTACATCTTTATGAATTTTTTTTCATAATTTACATTAAAAATACATAATAAAAATTAAATATTCACAATTTTTCACTGAATTTACATTGAAGTTCATAATTTTTTCCTCTACAATCATAGTATCAGATGCGCATCCGAAATATATCGGAAAAGAGGATGGTGAATGGAGGTTACCGACAATAAGGAATCAGGAGCTGAGAAGGCAGATGGCACTACGGGCAGGTCTGGGGACAGCATTTATTCTGATTTTGCATATGATGATGCATTCCGTACAGAAGAGAGTGAATGTGATGATCTGCTGATCCCCTATGTGAATTACTGCCATAATGAACATTATGATGTTAATACGGCAAAGGTGATAAGAGGGAGAAATGAACATTTTATAGAGATGCCAGATCATTCTGAGCAGAAACGGGTTGCGGATGCTAGCTTTGACATTGTGCAGGGGGACAGGAGAAAGAGCTATCATCATGAATGTGAATCAGGCGGATATGATGATTCGCTGCTTGTGAGAATGTTTGAGTATGAAACGCAGACGGCACTTGACAGGAAAGAGATATCTAAAGGGCATATGAGGGTAGAGATTCCATATAGTGGGATACTTGTGCTCAGAGGAAGAAGGAAGCTTGACAGGGCGTATATTGAGGTGGTCACGCCGGGAGGAGAAGTCATATATCCTGTGGAAATAAGATATATGTCTGATCTGATGATTGATGACATTTTTGAAAAGCATTTGTATATGCTATTGCCTTTTTATGTTTTTAATCTTGAGGGCGAGCTAGGTGAGATCGATGCTGATCCTATAAGGCTAGAAGGGTTTGCAGACATATACCGTGATATTATGGAAAGACTAGATGAGCATATGAATAAAGGGTTCTTGTCGAGATTGTCGCATAGTGTTATAATATCGCTAATACATAAGGTCATTTATAAGATAACGACTAGAAGGAAAGTTGTTTATAAGAATGTTCAGAAGAAAGCAGGTGAGATTATGGGTGGAAGAGTATTGGATCTGGAAGTATTACGGGCACATCACCAGGGGATGGCAGAGGGAGAGAAGATAGGAGAAGCAAGAGGAGAAGCAAGGGGAGAAGCAAGGGGAGAAGCAAGGGGAAGAACTGAAGAAAGAGAGAACAATATAAGAAAACTTGCGGCTTCCTATATGTCTCAGGATTCATCATTGACTAAAGAAAAGGCTATGGAGATGGCAAGGGCAATATTGGAGTGAAGCTGGCAGACTTGAGGAGCTGCATGCGTGTCGTGGCGAGACATATAACAGACAGCAATGATATAGAAGACGAGGTGGTGAAGGCGATGGGTGGAGAGATCATAGAGCTGCCAAGTGACAGGCTGAGGGAAGCAGAGGAGAAGATCGCGAAGCTGAATACAGTAGCGAAAGAAGCAGAGGAGAAGATTGCGGATCTGAATGTAGCAATGAAGGAAGTAGCTGCAAGAGCGGATGAGGCGGATGCAAGGGCAGAAAGATATATGAAAATCCTTATAGAAAATGGAATCAAGGTTGATTGATCTATGGGATAGTTTAATACTAAGATGT
>JAFTFE010000158.1 GCA_017449765.1 Lachnospiraceae bacterium
AGTGATTACATGATAAGACTCGAGCACGTAAGTAAAGAGTTTGAATCAAGAGGAAAGAACAAGATTGACGCAGTCAATGATGTAAGCCTTGACATAGAGACCGGGGAGATATTTGGTATTATCGGTTTCTCGGGTGCGGGTAAATCCACATTGGTAAGATGTATCAACTTGTTGGAGCTGCCCACATCAGGCAAGGTGTTCTTAAATGATACCGAGCTTACAGCGGCAAGCAACAAGGAGCTTAGAGAGATAAGAAGAAAGATGGGAATGATATTCCAGCAGTTCAACCTGTTGGCGCAGAAGACCTGTATGGACAATATAACATTTCCCCTTCTTATATCAGGGGTACCTAAGGCAGAGGCTAAGGAAAGAGCTATAGAGCTGCTTGAACTCGTTGACTTAAGAGATAAGGCATATGCCTATCCGGAGCAATTATCTGGTGGACAGAAGCAGAGGATAGCTATAGCCAGAGCGCTTGCTACGAATCCTGAGGTGCTTCTTTGTGATGAAGCAACCAGTGCATTGGACCCGATAACTACCAGGTCGATATTAGAGCTTCTTAAGAAGATTAATGAAGAACTTAAGGTGACAATAGTTGTTATAACTCATGAGATGAGAGTTGTCGAGCAGATATGTGACCGAGTTGCCGTAATGAGCGAGGGATATATAAAGGAAGTCGGTACGGTAAAAGATGTATTTCTTAATCCTAAGTCCGATACGGCTAAGAAGTTGATACTTCCTGAGAGGAACAGGATAGTTAATGGTAAGACTTCAAAGATATTAAGACTTGCCTTTGACGGACAGTCTTCATATGAGCCGATTATATCAGAGCTTACCTTAGAATCCGGTGCATGTGTGAATATCTTAGGTGCCAATACAGAAGACATAGGTGGAAAAGCCTACGGTCAGATGTTAATTGAACTGCCTGATGATACGGAGGCGGTTAAGAAGATTAAGGCATTCCTTAAGAAAAAGGATATTCACTTTGAGGAAGGAGGTAATGACGATGTCGCTTCCGTTTGATTCATTGATAGATTTGCTATCGAGTGGATTATTTGAAAGTCTTTATATGACGATTGTTTCCACTATTATAGCTTACATAATAGGTATACCGCTTGGAATAATCGTATTTGTCACCGATACGGGCGGCATATTGAAGAATAAGCCTGTCAACTTCATATTTGGAGTAATTATAAATATGATAAGGTCAGTTCCGTTTCTCATACTTTTAGTTGCAATGCTTCCTGTAACCAGAGCAATAGTCGGAACTACCATCGGTTCAACCGCTACCATAGTTCCACTTGTGGCAGCCGCAGCACCATTTGTGGCAAGAATGGTTGAGTCATCACTTAAGGAGGTAAGTCCGGGAGTTATTGAGGCTGCCAAAGCTATGGGGGCTTCACCGATTCAGATTATAACGAGAGTGCTACTTCCTGAAGCTAAGCCATCACTTACGGTTGGTTTTACAATCGCCATATCGACGATACTCGGATATTCGGCTATGGCAGGATTCGTCGGAGGAGGCGGACTTGGTGCAATCGCTATTAATTACGGTTACTACAGATACAAGACAGACATTATGCTTATCACGGTAGCATTGCTTATCATCATAGTTCAGGTGTTCCAGACAGTCGGAATGATGATTGCAAATAAGATTGATAAGCGTACAAATAATTAGATTATATGATGAAGAGCTGCAGGATATGCCTATGGCAACTCATAACATCAATAATATATAAAATACATAAAAGAAAGAGGGAATTTTTATGAAGAAGAAAATTTTAGCATTAATCACAGCACTTACACTTGTTGTTGGAGCAACTGCAGGCTGTGGTAAGAAAGAAGAAAAGGTTATCAAGATAGGTGCATCACCTACACCTCATGCAGAGATTTTGGAGCAGATTAAGGATAATCTTGAGGAAGATGGATATAAGCTTGAGATTGTTGAATATGATGATTATGTGCTTCCTAATACAGCGGTAGAGGATGGAGATTTATATGCAAACTTCTTCCAGCATGTTCCGTACCTGGAAGATTTTAATGAGCAAAATGGAACTCATTTAGTTGCAGTTGCAAGTGTTCATTTTGAACCGTTTGCACTCTATGGCGGTAAGACTAAGAACTTAAATGACCTTAAAGAAGGTGCTTCTGTAGCTGTTCCTAATGATACTACAAATGAAGCAAGAGCTTTACTTCTTCTTGAAGCGCAGGGCTTAATCAAGCTTAAAGACGGTGTTGGTCTTACTGCAACTGTACTTGATATAGAAGAAAATCCGTTAAAGCTTGAGATTAAAGAACTTGAAGCTGCACAAGTTGCACGTTCAATTGACGATGTGGATATTGTTGCTTTAAATGGTAACTATGCTCTTGGAGCAGGTCTTAGTGCAGATGATGCATTGGCTTATGAAGACTCAGCGTCAATCGGAGCTGAAACATATAAGAATGTATTAGTTGTCAAGGAAGGTAATGAGAACTCAGAAGAGACCAAGGCTTTAATTAAGGCTATAAACTCAGCTGAGGTAAGAGATTACATCAACAATACATACAACGGACAGGTTGTACCGGTGTTCTAAGAAAGAAACACGTTCTATCATAATTAAAATAGTCCGAAAGTATTGTCCTGATTTGAGGATAATATTTTCGGACTTGTTTTTTTATAAAATAATGTATAATATAAATAGTTAAAATACAGTATACATCAAAATTGTAATAACATAATTTATAATGGAGTTATTAGAGATGCATAATACAGTTTACGAATTTTTATTTTCTTTAGTATTTACAATTATTATTTTTATTTTTTTAATCTATACATTTATAAATATTTTAGAAAGTTTGATTGTTTTTAAAAATAATATAAATAATGAAAAATGTAATGAAAATGATTTTATTATTAATGATAATTTATATATAAATGTCATTAAAGAGGAGTATGGTTTTATCAGAAGTGAATTGATTAAGGATAGAATATATCTCATAATCGGAGTTGCTTTATTTGAAATTATTGTATGTTTTTTTGTAAAGAAAAATCTGTTGAAATTTGTTGGTATTGGTGCTTTATTCATCTTATTATTAATTTTGGATATTATCAGAATTGTATTGGTTTATATAAAAAGCAAAAGATTAGTTCATATGCTTTGTAAGATAAAATGCAAGTATTATGATGATAAATTACTATACACAAGATTTGATATTTGTTACTACGATGAAAAAATTGATGAAGTAATTATGAAGCAGGTGGGAATGTACTCAAAAGATGCGGATTATATTGGTATGGGAGATTATGTCTATATAATTGCAAGAGAGTGCAAAAAGAAATATAAGCCTGTTGGATTTTTAGATTATTATTTGCCTCATCAAGAAATGAATAAAGAGTATATATATAAATATATTTTGGATAGACAGGCTGAACTTAAGAGTTACATAGACGATAAAAGATTGTTAAAATATTATAAAAAACATCCGAATGAAAAGCCTAAGAGAAATCATAATGAATTCTTCCTTTTTGCTGAAAAATATGACTTTTTTGGAGAGAGTAGGAATAAAATAGAAAAAATGTCTGAATATGAGTGGCAGATTTTTTTCGATAGGAAGGTTAAAGATAATAATCTGGAAGAAGAATTCAGAAAATTTTATTCTGATTATTGGATGCAAAATAAATAATAAAATAAATTATATATATAGTTTTTATTTAGAATATATCGTCATTTTATGGCGATATATTCTTTGTTTTTATGTACTTTTTAAAATACAATTTTTTTTGAGAAAAATATTTACAAAAAATCTTATAAATGATATATTGCACGTGGATGGTATTCGAATATGCAGTTTGAATTTAACTGTGTGAGAAGCTGTACCGGAAATTTAATATCAGTTCAAAAAGGAGAAATGCTATGAAGGTTGGATTTATTGGAGCCGGCAAGATGGGATTTACTCTGGGAAAGCATATGACCGACCATGGAATCAGGGTTGGAGGATATTACAGCAGAACCAAAGAGAGTGCTATGAAGGCGGCCGAATTCACTAATTCGCATTGCTATGATTCCTTAAGTGAACTTGTAAATGGTAATGATATCATATTTCTTACCGTTCCTGACGGACAGATTGCTGTTATGGCTAATGAGCTGGACAGACTTGATGTAAGTGTGGACGAAAAGATAATATGTCATACCAGTGGGGCTTCTTCCTCACAGGTTTTTTCTGGTATGGATAGCCATGTGTATGGTTATTCGATACATCCTATATATGCAGTCAGTTCAAAGACAGAGTCATATATAAATTTCAATCAGGCTTATATAACAATTGAAGGACATGAAAAGCATATCCAAATGATAGCTGATATGTTTATTAAGCTTGGTCATCAGGTCAAGATAATAAGTCCGGATGACAAGGTAAAATATCATAGTGCTGCCGTATTTGCAAGCAATCTGGTTATAGGACTATATCATAAAAGTGTGAAGCTAATGACAGAATGCGGTTTTGATGAGATAGAGGCAGAAGAGGCTTTAAAGCCGCTATTTGAAAATAATGCAAATAATCTTATCAATAAAGGATGCACAGATGCACTTACAGGTCCTGTTGAACGATGTGATACGGAGACGGTAAGAAAACATGTCGAGGTTCTCGAAGGTGACGAACTTGCAGTTTATAAGCTATTATCTAAAGAATTGGTTGAAATTGCAGATTTGAAGCATAATAAGTCTTATGACTACGACGAGATGAACGGACTGCTGGAGCTATAGTAAGGAGCGCACACTACGCCCCGACAGCACTGCGTCTAATTAAGTTTAGGCGTTACGGATATATAGGAGGTAGATATTATGAAGAAGACAGTTTTAACATTTGCAAAGGCTAAGGAAAATGGTGAGAAGCTCACAATGCTTACTGCCTATGATTATTCGACGGCTAAGCTTATTGATGGAGCAGGTATTGATGCAATTTTAGTTGGAGATTCATTGGGAAATGTAATGCTCGGTTATGAGGATACACTTTCCGTTACGGTTGATGATATGATTCATCACGGTGCTGCGGTTGCCAGAGGAGCAAAGGAAGCACTTGTAGTAATAGATATGCCTTTCATGTCATATCAGACATCAGTTTATGATGCAGTAGTTAATGCAGGAAGGCTAATGAAAGAAGGCCGTGCTCAGGCTGTTAAGCTCGAGGGTGGTGTGGAGGTTGCACCACAGATTAAGGCGATAGTTGATGCCGGAATTCCGGTTATGGCGCATATTGGTCTGACACCACAGAGCATAAATGCATTTGGAGGCTTTAAGGTTCAGGGCAAGAGTGAGGCACAGGCTAAAAAACTTATTGAAGATGCACTTGCAGTACAGGAAGCAGGAGCATTTGCAGTAACATTAGAGTGCGTACCTGAGAAGCTTGCAACGCTTGTTACCAAGAAGCTTTATATTCCGACTATCGGAATAGGAGCGGGAGCAGGCTGTGACGGACAGGTACTTGTATATGCTGATATGCTCGGAATGTTTTCAGACTTCACACCGAAGTTTGTGAAGAGGTTTGCTGAGACCGGACAGGTTATGACGGATGCATTTAAGGCTTATATCAAGGAAGTCAAAGAGGGAACATATCCTGAGGCAAAGCATACTTATGCGATAGATGATGATGTGATTGAAAAGTTATATTAGGAGGAGACTGGAATATGGAAATCGTATCAACTATAAAAGAAGTAAGAGACAGAGTAAAAGCATGGAGAAAGGAAGGTCTTACAGTAGGACTTGTTCCGACTATGGGTTATTTGCATGAAGGTCATAAGAGTCTTATTGATAAGGCTGTTTCACAAAATGACCGTGTGGTTGTAAGTGTATTTGTCAATCCAATGCAGTTTGGACCGACGGAAGACCTTGCAAGTTATCCGAGAGATTTGGACGCAGACGCAAAGCTATGCGAGGCATCGGGTGCATCTCTTATATTCCATCCTGAACCTGAAGAAATGTATGAGGAAGGATTTTGCTCATTTGTAGATATGACCGGGCTTACAGAAGCTCTTTGTGGTCTTTCAAGACCGGTACATTTTAGAGGTGTATGTACTGTAGTTAATAAATTATTCAATATAGTTACTCCTGACAGAGCTTATTTTGGCGAGAAGGATGCACAGCAGCTGGCAGTAGTTAAGCGTATGGTCAAGGACTTAAATATGGATATCGAGATAGTCGGATGTCCGATTATAAGAGAGGCAGACGGGCTTGCCAAAAGCTCAAGAAATACCTATCTTTCACCTAAGTCAAGAGAGGCAGCACTTGTTTTAAGCCGTTCCATATTTATGGCTAAGAAGATGGTAGAAGACGGTGAACGTGACGCAGCTAAAGTTAAGAAGGCTATGAGAGAGCTTATTGAGGCAGAACCGCTTGCAACTATAGACTATGTAGAAATCGTTGATGTCAATACAATGAAGAGTATAGATACCATAAATGGAGAAATCCTCTGCGCTATTGCAGTCAACATAGGCGGCGAGGCAAGATTAATTGATAACTTTATGACTACGATATAAGTAAATTTATTATAATAAACTTACGGATACCTATACAGGAAAGGAATAAAAATATGATATTAAATGTCCTTAAAAGCAAAATTCATAGAGCTACAGTTATTCAGGCGGATGTGGATTATGTAGGAAGCATAACCATAGATGAGGAACTTATGGAGGCTGCCGGCATACTCGAATATGAGAAAGTACAGGTTGTCGATGTAGATAACGGTAACAGACTTGAGACTTATGTAATCGCAGGTGAAAGAGGCAGCGGAATGATATGTCTCAACGGTGCTGCGGCAAGGCTTGTAAATATTGGCGATAAAGTTATCATAATGTGCTATGCTCAAATGACACCTGAAGAAGCCAAAGAAAATAAGCCTTACGTAGTATTTGTAGATGAAAAGAATAATATTGCAAACATATCAAGATATGAGAAGCATGGACTTCTTACAGAGGACTTCTTATAAATATCAGGTAAAGCAATCAACTGGTTTAATATGAATTTTAGTTTATTATCAGGAGGTGGAGCATATGTTAAAGGGAAAAACAGTCATTCTCGGAGTAACCGGTAGTATAGCTGCTTATAAGATAGCTAACCTGGCAAGTATGCTTGTTAAACGTGGTGCTGACGTTCAAGTAATTATGACAAAGAATGCAACTAATTTTATTAATCCTATTACCTTTGAAACTTTGACAGGGAATAAATGTCTTGTCGATACTTTTGACAGAAACTTTCAGTACAGTGTTGAGCATGTTGCACTTGCAAAGAAGGCTGCAGTAGTTATGATTGCACCTGCTTCGGCAAATGTGATAGGCAAGCTTGCAAATGGCATAGCTGATGACATGCTTACCACCACTGTTATGGCTTGTAAATGTAAGAAGCTTATTGCTCCTGCCATGAATACAAATATGTTTGAAAATCCTATCCTGCAGGATAACCTTAAGAAGCTTGAGCATTACGGTATGGAAATAATATCACCGGATAGCGGAAGACTTGCATGCGGTGATGAGGGTGCCGGAAAGCTTCCGAGTGAAGAGGTTTTGCTTGATTATATTTTAAAAGAGATAAAGCACGAAAAAGACTTGGCAGGCAAGACAGTGCTTGTAACCGCTGGACCTACTCAGGAAGCTATAGACCCTGTAAGATATATAACCAATCATTCATCAGGTAAGATGGGTTATGCGATTGCAAGAAATGCTATGGAAAGAGGAGCAAGAGTTATACTTATATCAGGCGTAACATCCATAGCACCACCGCCTTTTGTAGAGGTAGTTAATATAGTCAGTGCGGCAGATATGTATGATGCGGTTATGAAGTATAAGAATGAGGCTGATATAATTATCAAATCCGCAGCAGTAGCGGATTATACACCGATTACAGTTGCAGATGAGAAAATCAAGAAAAAGGATGATGATATGAGTATCCCTCTTGGCAGAACAAAGGACATCCTTAAGGAGCTTGGAGCTACTAAGCGCGAGGGACAATTTATCTGCGGATTTTCCATGGAAACCGAGAACCTTATCGAGAATTCAAGAGCAAAGCTTGATAAGAAAAATGTAGATATGATAGCTGCCAATAGTCTTAGGGTAGAGGGCGCCGGCTTTGGAACGGATACAAATGTAATAACTCTAATCACAAGAGAAGATACTTCTGAACTTCCTATAATGAGTAAGGACGAAGTTGCAGAGAAAATACTTGATAAGATTTTAAATCAATTATAAAAAGAAACCACCCTACTATTAATGAAGTTCATATTACCTGCTTATGAATTATTATAGTAGGGCGGTTTCGCTTTAAATATACTTACTCTTCGTCGAAGTTATTAAATTCTTCCTCGTCAAGAAGTTCGTCGAAGGCATCTGCAACAGCTTCGTATTCGTCTTCGGATTCAATCTGTGAGAGTTCGATGTCATCATCATTTAACTCCTTATAGCGATATAAAAAAACTTCATTTTCTTCGTATCCGTCAATAGGTGTCTGTGGGAGAAGTGCAATGTATTCTCTGTCATCTACAGGGAAGATTGCTATTACATCGCAGGTAAGTTCGGTTCCGTCCTCAAGTGTCATGGACACGGTTGGCTCATCGAATTCTTCATTGTTGTTAATATTTTTACTCATTTAAAATTCCTCATTCTTTCATAATATGTTTAACCTTTTTTCTGATTAGAAGATATTAAGGTTTCAATTTGTTTCTTTAGTTTTTCATTTTCTTCTTTTAATCTGTCAGCTTCAGCCTTATTTTTGTCAGCATCTTCTTTATATCTGTCAGCCTCGGCTTTAATTTCGTCAATCATGTAGATAATAGTATTATGATCCAACTCAGCTAATTCCTTTGAATACATTTGCATCAACCTTTCTGTATTTAAGCACATTTCATAAATATCTGAATATAATGTTTTGAAGTATGGATTATGATTAATTAGCATAGCAATGTATTCAGGGCTGTCTATGCATAAAAATGTAAGCCATTCTTCAAGATTATTCTTAAAAATTGTAGTATGTTTTTTATTTGATTTTTCTTTTGCATAAATGATTGAATTAATTGAGTCCTGTTTAATAAAGTTAATTCTATTTTGCAAAATATCTTTAAAATTGTCAAGCCCTTTCACCTGGGAAAAGATAACCGATTTTTTGTACCTCTAAAAGTCGAAAAGTAAATAAAATCTTTGAAAAGTTTATAAAATAATGTATAATGACGGTTGTTAGAAATTAAGCATACTTATATAAAGGATTTTTATGGAATAAAATGAAACGACTACTAAGCTACTTTAAAAACTACAAATTAAAATCCGTGTTAGCCCCGCTTTTTAAGATGCTTGAGGCAAGTTTTGAACTATTAGTACCACTTGTTATGGCGGCAATAATCGATAATGGCATAAATAATAATGACAAGCTTTATATATACAAAATGGGGCTTGTTCTTATTGCGCTTGGAATAATAGGTTTAGTATGTTCCGTCACGGCACAATATTTTTCTGCAAAGGTTGCTATGAGCATAGGCAGGGAGTTAAGGTATGATTTGTTCAGACATATTGAGACACTGTCCTATACAGAGATAGACGAGATAGGAAGTTCTACACTTGTTACACGTATGACAAGCGATGTCAGTCAGGTACAGACCGGTATAAATATGTTCTTAAGACTTTTTATGCGTTCACCATTTATAGTATTTGGTGCAACTATTATGGCATTTACTGTAGATGTGCATGCTGCTTTGGTATTTCTTGTTACATTACCGATACTTTTCGTGATAGTCTTCGGCATAATTTTTGTGTCTATACCACTTTACAAGAAGGTCCAGGATAAGCTTGACAGGGTTACGCTTAAAACCAGAGAAAATCTCTCGGGAGTGAGAGTAATCCGAGCTTTCAATCAGGAAACTCACGAGAAAAATGAATTTAAAGAGGTAACAAGTGAATTAACCAAAGGTCAGATATTTGTCGGCAGGATTAATTCATTTCTAAATCCGCTTACCTATGTGGTTATAAATATCTCTATCGCAGCACTTATTTGGAAGGGTGGCGAGCGTGTGGACAGCGGATTTATCTTGCAGGGCTCTGTATATGCATTAGTTAATTATATGTCGCAGATTCTTATCGAGCTTGTTAAACTTGCAAATTTTATTATAACCGAGGCTAAGGCTGTTGCCTGTGCCAATCGTATAAGCGATGTATTTGACGCAAAAAGCAGTCAGATTTATAAAGATGAAAACGTTGATTCAGACAGCACAATAATAAATAATGTTAATTATAATGACAGGGTTAAAACTGATGGTTCGTCTATACCTAAGATAGAGTTTATAAATGCAGGTCTGACTTATAAACATGCAAAGGAAGCTTCTGTCGAAGGAATAAATCTTACTGTAAATAAGGGCGAAACAATTGGGATAATAGGAGGAACCGGTTCAGGCAAGTCATCCTTTGTAAATCTCATACCAAGATTTTATGATTGCACTGAGGGAAAAGTTTTGATAGACGGAAAAGATGTTAAGGATTATCCGAAGGACGAGCTTATTGGTAAAATAGGTGTTGTGCCACAAAAAGCGGTGCTTTTCTCAGGAACCATAGAGGATAATATGAGATGGGGTAAAGCCGACGCAACCAAGAAAGAGATTGAGCAGGCTCTTGATATAGCTCAGGCCAAATCATTCGTGGATGAAAAAGACGGTGGAATAAGCTTTATGCTCAATCGGGGAGCAAAGAATCTGTCAGGTGGACAAAAACAGAGACTTACCATAGCCAGAGCGTTGGTAAAGCAACCGGAGATACTTATACTTGATGACAGTTCATCAGCTCTTGACTATGCCACTGACTCGGCACTTCGAATGGCGATTAAAGAGAAGACGGATGCAACTACATTTATAGTATCACAGCGTGCAACATCCATAATGTATGCAGATAAAATCGTTGTGCTTGATGATGGTAAGGTAGTTGGACTCGGAACACATGATGAGTTACTTTCCTCATGTGAGGTATATAAGGAGATATACTATTCACAAACTAAAGAGGAGGTGGCTTCATAATGAATAAAAGCAACGCATGGATAATGAAGAGAATTATGAAACACATAAAGAAGTATACATTCTTTGTAATACTTTCTTTTGTATGCGCATTTATATCTGTTATTGCGACTCTTTATGCACCGATACTTACAGGTGATGCAATAAACCTGATTATTGCACCGGGCAGAGTAGACTTCACCGGTATAAAAGATATAATAACAAAATTCCTGATAGTAATAGTGGTGACGTCCATATCACAATGGATTATGAATATCATAAATAACCGTATAACATACATGGTGGTTAAGGACATAAGGATAGAGGCTTTTAATCATCTGTCTGACTTGCCGCTTTCATATATTGATTCACATTCACATGGAGATATAGTCAGTAGGATAGTAACCGATATAGATCAGTTCGCAGACGGGCTTCTGATGGGATTCTCACAGCTTTTTACGGGAATTGTTACAATACTTGGAACACTTGGGTTTATGCTATATATAAATGTGTCAATTGCAATAGTTGTTGTTGTGCTTACACCGATTTCACTTTTTGTTGCGGCATTTATAGCAAAGAAAACCTACAATTTGTTCAGAGGACAGTCAGAGACAAGAGGAGAGCTTACGTCTTTAGTAGATGAAATGATTGGAGAACAGAAGATTGTAAAGGCATTCGGCTATGAGGATGAGGCTTTAGAGAGATTTGAGGTAATAAATGAACAATTAGAGAAGGACAGTATGAATGCGACATTTTATTCATCACTTGTAAATCCTTCAACGAGATTCGTAAATGGATTAGTGTATGCAGCAGTTGGTATAATCGGAGCATTGTCAGCTATTAAAGGGCATTTAAGCATCGGAAGATTAACCAGCTTCTTGAGCTATGCAAATCAGTACACAAAACCATTTAACGAGATATCAAATGTAATCACAGAGTTACAGAATGCTATAGCCTGTGCAGGAAGAGTATTTGAGCTTATAGATGAGACAAGCGAGATATCAGACGATATTGATGTGGTTGTATTGAAAAAGGCGGATGGTGAGATAGTTATTGATGATGTATCATTCTCATACACAGAAGAAAGGAAGCTTATTGAACATCTTAATCTATTGGTAAAGCCGGGTATGAGGGTAGCGATAGTGGGACCTACCGGATGCGGCAAGAGTACGCTTATTAATCTTTTAATGAGATTCTATGATGTGAATAATGGAAGTATAAGTGTAGATAGTAATGATATCAGACATTTGACAAGGGAGAGCCTGAGGGACAACTATGGTATGGTTCTTCAGGAAACATGGCTTAAAGCAGGAACAATCAGGGACAATATAACATATGGTAAGCCTGATGCTACAGATGAAGAAGTCCTCATGGCGGCAAAAAAAGCACATTCACACAGTTTTATCAAGAGGCTTCCGCAGGGATATGACACAGTCATAACCGAGGATGGTGGCAATCTCTCACAGGGACAAAAGCAGCTTTTGTGCATTACCAGAGTAATGCTTCTTATGCCTCCGATGCTCATATTGGATGAGGCGACTTCATCCATAGATACAAGAACTGAGATAAGGATTCAGAAGGCGTTTAACAAGATGATGGAAGGCAGAACCAGCTTTGTGGTGGCCCATAGATTGTCTACGATTAAGGAAGCTGACATAATCCTTGTAATGCGCGACGGAAATATAGTCGAGAAAGGCTCACACAGCGAGCTCCTTGCTATGAATGGATTTTATAGTGAATTATATAATGCGCAGTTTGCACATTAACAAACAGGTCGGCTATATAGCCGACCTGTCATAAATTATGCATTTATTCCGTTTTTAGATAATAGATCTTTAAGTCGCTGGATTTCATTATTTGCCAAATCGCGCTCTTTGCTGATTTTATCAATCTCGGCTTTTTGACTGTCAAGTTCGGCTTTTTGACTGTCAAGTTTGGCTTTTTGACTGTCAAGTTTGGCTTTTTGACTGTCAAGTTTGGCTTTTTGGTTGTCAATCTCAGTTATTGTCTTGTCTCGTTCTTCTCTAAGAATATCAACCTCAGCTTTAAGTTCATCAATCATATAAGTAACGGTATTACGATCAAGCTCTGCTAATTCTTTTGAATACATTTCCATCAACCTCTCTGTGTTCAGGCACATATCATATATGTCTGCATATAATTCTTTGAAGTATGGGTTATGCGTTACAAGCTGTTCAATATATTCCGGCTCATCGAAGCTCAGAAACATAAGCCATTCTTCAAGTTTATTATGAAACAATCTTGTATCAGCTTCATTGATACCTTTATCATCTGTGGAAGTTTTCTTTATTGCATCGCTTTTTATAGCCTCAAATCTATTGTGCATAATTTCCCTGAAGTTGTCAAGTGATATGAAGATATATTTTTGCAAAAGATTAACATTGATACCTGTATCAAAAGATATCTCAGATCTATGTATATAATAATCCTTTGCTTTTCTGATTTCGTTAGGACTTTCCTCAAATATCACTATAGTGTATACTGGTTTTATATCACTATAGCGAAATTTTCTCTTGTTTTTATCACGCAGGCGGCGGTATTCTCTGAGCAAAAGGTCGGCAGAGTAGCATGACGCGCGTTCTCCCGGAAAAGCATATCCGATCTTCTGTATCTCGACATTGACGAGACCACCATCCTCTAACTGAACAAGAATATCTGTTATAAGCAAAGATGTCTCCGACGATATACGCGCACCATCATTAGAAAGAACCTTGATAATTACAACCTGTTGTCCAAATATACTTGAAAGCATGTTGTTAAGACGCTCGGGATTGTAATCAGGCTCAAAAATCTCTTTAAAAAATGGATCGTAGGTAATCTTCATTCCGCGTTCGCCCGTACAGTAGTCGAGAAACTTTTTCTGCTCTTCAAGTGTCCAAGTATTAAATCTTGCGGATAAAAAAGTATTGTGATTGATTTCGTCAATCACAGCTTGTCTTTCCCTAATCATAGGAAAATAGTTCTTTAAAATAGAACTCATAGGCAAATTCCCCCTTACTAAAATATATATTTAATCATCATTGGTAAGTAAGCAAGAAAACTATGAGTTGAATTATAGAAAATTCGAAAAAGATTAACTTGCTTATGGTGTAATTATATGACAAAAAAATACATAAGTAAATAAAAAAATACAAAAAGCAACAAATCGTGTCATTCTCCAATTGAATGCAGAAAAACACTATTGCAAAATACTCCATAATAGAGGATAATGTAATAGGAATTACAGATGAAAAGACAGAAAACTATGATTTGATAAATGTAATAACAGTATGTCTCGGAGGACATAATAAGGAGCACTACGAAGGTCTTTTAAAAGTGTTAGATGTATTGTTGACAAGGGAGAGAACACTTGATGATAAAAGACATATATTACAGGAAGAATTCGGTATAGTTATGAATGAGAAGATAGAAAGCGAGGTATGGGATATGTGTAATCTCAGTATAGGAGTATATGAAGAAGGATATAATGCTGCATATAATGATGCATACAATGATGCATATGATGAGTCCGCTTTAAATGCAATAAAAAGCCTTATGAATAAAAAAGGTTGGGATATAGAAGAATGTATGGAAGTGTTGGATGTTCCACAGGATAAGCAGGAAGAATATAGGAAAATCATACTATCCGAACTTGCAACAGTATAAATCAGTCTGATAAACAAACAACATATAGTCAAAATTATGACAACAAAACACAATATATGGAAAAATGTAAAAATGTGCCTTAAATAGCACTTTTTTCTTTGCTTTTTAACAAAAAAAACTATTGAAAAATTGGCAGAAATACGATATATGTTAAGTAATTATAAAGATATAGTGGGATAAGTCTGTCCATTTTTTGATTCTTAAGACAGACGAATTTCGATAATATAAAAAAATAATAATCATGGAGGATTTGAATATGAACAGAAAACAAGGAACAGTAAATACAAGAAAGAGAGTAATATCATTTTTGTTGTCAGCACTTATGGTGCTGTCTATCGTCATGCCTGGGGGAAGCGGACAGGTAATGTATAATGCACATGCGGAAGGTGAATATGATTTAGGAACTTATATAAATTCGATAACTGTAAGTACAAAAAATGGTGCAAACTGGGAGGAAGTTTCATCAGGCACAGTTTTAAATGATGGCACTGCGGTACAGATAGCAATAGTTTATACTACAGCAGATGGAATTGTTACAACTACAAATAACATGATGCATTATACTCTGCCGGCAACTATTAATTTGGAAACTGCACAAACAGGCACAGTTCAATCTGGAAATAATAGAGTTGGTACATATGTGATTGATACTGCTGGTAATGTTACTATAACATATGATGATGATTTCGCGAGAGACGAAAAGTCGTTTACAGGAACTTTAACTTTTGAATGTACTGCTAATAATGACGGAAATGAAAATGCATCTCATTTTGGATTTACAGGAGATGTTGCCAGTAAGGTAACAGATGTTTCGATTGCGCCTAAGGATACCAGCTTTGATGTAAAAGCGGAAAAGTCAGGCGTTGTTAATAATGGAGATGGTACAGTTACATATACTGTTGTTATTAGTTCGGAAAAAGGAACAAAAGATGTTGTAAATTTACATGATTCTTTTTCGGGAAATAATGTTGTTACACTTAATTTAGATTCTGTAAAATTAGATGGCGAAGACTTTACAGTTGAAACTGATTGGAATGGTGGATTTAATGCAGAAATTCCCAAAATGAGTGCAAATTCAAATCACACTCTTACATATACAGCTACGATTAATACTGATGAAGTTGATAGGTTAAATAGTGATTTAACAATTAATAATACTATGACAGCAACTTCTGGCAATAATACGTCTAATTCCCAAGATACCTTTAATATAAATCATACAATTGTATCTAAAATGGTGTCAGGTAATACTTGGGATTCGCAATATTTTACATATACAATTACAGTTAACTCTGCGAAAATTAATCTTGAAGGAAAAGTTCTCCAGGATGTATTTACATATGGTGAAGAGTCTGTTAATTTATCTGAAATAAGTGATTATAATGTTGTTGATGAAGAAAATAATGATCTTACATCAATTATAACTAAAGATGCGCTATTTGGAAGTGGCTATACATTTGGTAGTGATAGTGAACATAAGTATACAATAACTTATAAGATTCCTATTCCTAAGAATACCACTTTAGAAAAAAAATATGTTAATAATACAGTTACGGTTGATAAAGAAAATTCGAATCATGAAAATTGGAAAAGTACAACAAGTAAAGAAATAGGACCAATAAGTTATGAAGTAAGTAAAATAGATGCTACATTAACAACAGATAATAACTTAAGTTGGGTTCTTAGAATTAAAATTCCTGATGAGGGTGATAAACTTAATAATTTTGAGATTACAGATACTTTAGGTGATAATCAGATAATTACAAAAGAGCAGGCCGAGGCATTTACATTTAAGGTAAATGGCTCTATTATCGATCCGAATTATTATACAATAGTTTTTGGAGATGATCTGACGGCGGAAAATGTGCCTGAATCAGGTGTTACATCATTTAAGATTACATTTAAAAATACTGATACTAATACTGATGTATTTATAAAGGATAGATATTTGGAGATAGGTTATGAGTCAACGCCGGATTTAGAAGCTGCTCGCGAAAATCTTGATTCTGATAGAAAATACACATTTAATAACACGGCACATTTTAAAAATAATGATTATGAAATAGACAAAACAGGAAAATATGAATTAATTGATAGAGATATAGTTAATAAATATGTAAAGGCTAAGGATAATAATAATAATATATGGTGGACAGATTCTCCTCAAACTATGGATTATGATGATCTTGTTATATCATCTGTAGAGGGAACAGGAAATGTACAATATATATTACGTGTGAATTGTGGTGAATTAAGTGGAAATAAGACTCATATTTTGGTTGATACGTTGCCGTCAGGAGCGACTATAGTTGGTAGTGCTATAGTATATGGTGACTATAATAATTCTGATACTTATGTAAATCCGAGTAATGATGTATATTCTGATATAGTTTGTGAAATTTCAGAAGAAAAAAATATTTTAACTGTACGTATACCATCTACATATGAAAGTACAGAATACAGAGATAAAAAACTTAATATATTATATACTGTTCATTATGATGAAAGTTCAACAATAGGTGAAAAGAGGTATACAAATACAGTTGTTGCAGATGAAGAGGAAACAACAACATTAGATTTGACAATTAATACTGAAAATATTCAAGAACCGGGAAATGATGATGTTCTGTCCAAGTTTGGTAAGCAAGGAACGAAAAGTATTATTAATGAGCAAAATGATACCGTAGAAGTTCCATCAGATGAGGTGGAATATTGGGTGTTTATTAATCAAAATTCAGAAGATTTAGATCTTGATTCTAATTATCTTGAACTTGAAGACATACTTACTGTTAATAATACAAGAATTAATAGTGTTGAGTTGGTTAGAGGTTCGGTTCATCTATATAATTATGATGCTGATTCTACTGATGAACAGCATAAGGGAACAGAGATAGCTTCGGGGTATAGTGTTACATTAGATGATAAATATACAGATTCAGGTTATACGGGAAAGCTTAATGTTACGGTTCCTGATGAAAAAGCACTTGTTTTAGTATATAAATATAAGATTGATTTTCAAAATCTTGCAGAAGCAACAGAAATATTTAATGAGGTTAATCTTGTAGGCGTTAAGAAGATAGAAAATAATGTTGTAGAGTATTCTGTAGCAAGTTCAAGTGCTACTGCAGGTAAGCAAACATCTGTTACTATGTATAAGGTTGATTCACAGAATATTAATCTATACTTAGAAGGTGCAAAAATAAAAATTGAATATTTTAATGATGATGGTTCTGCATCGGGAACATGGGATACTGTAAAAGATTCAATGGAAATCCCGATAAATGGTATAACATTTACTACTGATACAACGAGTACGGGAAGTAATATTATCAATATTGAACCTGATAAAATATATAAGATAACAGAAGTGGATGCTCCTGTAGGATATTCAAAGAGATCTCCAAAATATATGATGTTTGCTGATCCAAATTCAAATGATAATAGGACTGTACTTGAATCAAAGAAAAATAACATAAAAAATTATACGGGATTTGATTTATCTGCCAATTCAGGGGTTGATACTGATATTGAATATTGTCTTGGAATGGGTAATACCACATTATTAAAAAATGAGATGTCGGATGATGAGATTACCATACAGAAAGTATGGGAGGATAGTGACGGATCTGCTTTGTCTACATCGCCAATATCATCTGTGACCGTTAACGTGTATGAGCAAT
>JAFTFE010000159.1 GCA_017449765.1 Lachnospiraceae bacterium
AAGAAGATTCTTGCTGCTAAGAAGGAAAAGAGTGTACAAACAGAAAAAGAAAACAAGCTTATTGATAAGATTGCTGAGGCTTCAGAGATTGAGATACCGGAACCGATGATTGCTTATAATCAGGAGCAGATGTTCAATGAGTTTGCGAACAGCATGATGTATCAGGGACTTAATATCGACCAGTATCTTAAACTTACAGGCTCATCCAAAGAGCAACTTATGGAACAGATAAAGCCTGATGCAATAGCAAGAATTAAATCAGGTCTTGTCCTTGATGCTATAGCAGAGAAAGAAGGTATAACTCCATCAGAGGAGGCCGTTGAAGAAGAACTTAAGACTATGGCTGAGGCTTATCAGATGGAGGTTGACAAGCTTAAGGATATCATGGGTGATAAGGAGTTAGAATCAATCAAGCGTGATTTGGCTGCTAAGGAAGCATTGAAGCTTGTTGTGGACAATAGTAAGGAGGTATAGATATGGCATTAGTACCTATGGTCATTGAGCAGACCAGTAAGGGCGAGCGTTCTTCTGACATCTACTCAAGATTATTAAAGGAGAGAATAATTTTCTTAGGTGATGAGGTTACTGACCAGACTGCAAATCTTGTAATCGCTCAGCTTTTATTCCTCGAGTCAGAGGATGCAACTAAGGATATAAGCCTGTATATCAACAGTCCGGGAGGCTCGGTAAGTGCAGGATGGGGTATATATGATACAATGAGATATATCAAATGTGATGTATCTACTATATGTGTCGGAATGGCTGCAAGTATGGGAGCATTCCTGCTTGCCGGCGGTACAAAGGGTAAGAGATATGCTCTTCCTAATTCGGAGATTATGATACATCAGCCTCTTGGCGGTGCAAAGGGTCAGGCATCGGATATCAAGATAACTGCCGACCATATACTTAAGACTAAGGACAGACTCAACAGAATATTAAGTGAGGCAACAGGTCAGCCGCTTGAGGTTATTGAGAAGGATACAGACAGAGATAATTGGTTATCTGCGGAGGATGCATTAAATTATGGCTTAGTAGACCATATAATGGAAAACAGAGTATAATATTTAAGAGGTGTCAAAAATGGCAAATCGTGTAGACGATAGAAAAAAATTAAGATGTTCATTCTGTAACAAGAGTCAGGAACAGGTTAGAAAGCTTATCGCAGGTCCAAATGTATATATATGTGATGAGTGTATAGATATATGCTCAGAGATAATACAGGACGAATTTGACAGCGAAATGCTTGATACTGAAATTAATCTTCTGACTCCAAAAGAGATAAATGAATTCCTTGATGACTATGTCATCGGTCAGGATGCTGCTAAGAAGGTTCTTTCTGTAGCTGTATATAATCATTATAAGAGAATCTTGGCAGAGAAAGATTTTGATGTTGAACTACAGAAAAGTAATATTATAATGATTGGACCCACCGGTTCAGGTAAGACATATCTTGCACAGACACTTGCTAAGCTTTTAAATGTGCCTTTTGCTATAGCTGATGCTACGGCTCTTACAGAGGCAGGTTATGTAGGTGAAGATGTAGAGAATATTTTACTAAAGCTTATTCAGGCTGCTGATTATGATATAGACAGGGCAGAGTACGGCATTATCTATATTGATGAGATAGATAAGATAACCAAGAAATCTGAGAATGTATCTATAACCAGAGATGTATCAGGTGAAGGTGTTCAACAGGCACTTCTTAAGATTATTGAGGGAACGGTTGCTTCTGTACCTCCACAGGGTGGACGTAAGCATCCACAGCAGGAGTTTATTCAGATTGATACTACCAATATATTATTTATATGTGGTGGTGCATTTGAAGGAATGGACAAAATTATAGAAAAAAGAATCGGTCAGAAGTCAATAGGTTTTAATGCTGACTTAAATCTTAACTATAAGGAAAATCCGGATGAGATTCTTAAGAAGGTACTTCCTGAGGATTATGTCAAATACGGCTTGATTCCTGAATTTGTAGGTCGTGTTCCTGTATCGGTATCACTTGATATGTTAGATGAGGATGCACTTGTGAGAATTCTTTCGGAACCAAAGAGCGCAATATGCAAGCAGTATATGAAGTTGTTTGAGCTTGACGGGGTTGACCTGTTATTTGAGGAGGACGCTTTAAGAGAAATCGCCAAAGAAGCCATGTCCCGTAAGACCGGTGCGAGAGGATTACGTTCCATAATTGAAAATGTTGTTATGGACCTTATGTATGAAATACCGTCCAACGAATATATTGAAAAATGTGTCATAACTAAGGAAGTTGTTGCTGAAGGCGCAGATCCTGTTATAACATATTCGGAGTCACCGAGAAGTAAGAAAACAACATTAAAGCGACATGTAAGGCACAGTAGCGCAGACAGCATAGCATAAACATTATAAAATATTATTATATAGTATGTAATAGCACACTAAGGGCGAATATAAGCAGGTGTCTGCTTGCGAGTTGTAGCAGACACCTGCTTATATTTTGCCTTAAGTGTGTTGTGTATATGTTTACAAGAGAGGATAAGAATATGATTATTAAAAGTGCAGAGCTTGAAACTGTATGCGGCATAACAAGTAAATTACCGGAGAATAATCTGCCGGAGGTCGTTTTTGCGGGAAAATCAAATGTGGGAAAATCTTCGCTTATCAATGGATTGCTTAATAGAAAATCTCTTGCAAGAACTTCATCATCTCCCGGAAAAACCCAGACAATTAATTATTATAATATTAATAAGGAATTATATTTCGTTGATCTTCCGGGATACGGATATGCGAAGGTCTCTCAGGAAATAAGGAATAAATGGGGCAAAATGATTGAACGTTATCTGCATAAATCTAAGCAGATAAAAACAGTCTTTTTGCTTATAGATATAAGACATGAGCCCGGTGAAAATGATGTTATAATGTATGACTGGGTTGTGAGTAACGGCTATGAGCCTGTTGTTATTGCTACAAAGTTAGATAAGATTAACAGAAGCCAAATTCTAAAGAATATTAAAATAATCAGAGAAAAGCTTGGCATGAATAAGGATGGTGTTATCATCCCTTTTTCAGCAGTTACAAAGCAGGGAGCAAATGAAATATGGGAGCTTATTGATGATAAGACCAAAGAGTAGTTTGCTGTTATTCGTTTGTCCAGAGCTGCCCTATAAGATACTCATATATCTCTGAGCTTTTTGCACGCCAATTATTGCATATGGTTTCAGCCTGGGATTTTGCGGGAACATCGAATTTTAAATCAATTAAAGTTTCCTTGCGGTCTTTAATGACGCATTGAACGGTGTACCAATTTGAACCATTATAGAAATAATCTGCATATATCTCAGATTCATTTTTAACATTGATTTTTTCTGCTTTGAGGTATTCAAGAATATCCTCTTTAATAGCATATGGAAGTCTGTTCTCAAAATAAGATAAAGCTTCTTCCCCGGAATTCGTAATTTTATAATGTATGGTATCACGTATGGTGTCCGTTGATATAAAATCGCTGTCTATAAGTTCGCTCAAAGATTCGTGGAGATTAAAAACATTTGTATATTCTTTGCCTACTATAAAATCGGATATTAAAGAATTAGTCATAGTATAATCTGTCCTGTCCAGCATAAATAATATGATTAATTTATATAGAAGCAAACCTTCCATAACAAGAACCTCCAAAATGTGACAAAATAAAATTAAAATCAAATAAAATGATACGATAATTAAAGTTAAAAATCAAGAAAATTATTATTTTTTTGTTTACCTTTATAAAAATGTATGATAAAATATCCATATCTTATTTTAGGATATTCTGGAATGTAATTTAGACATCTTTAGATACCCGATGTAAATTTTAAATTTTAAAAGGAGAAAGTATGGACTTTAGAAAAGCATCATTAGCAGAATTGAGACAGTATGCAAAAGAAAAGGGAATTAGAAATATTTCGACATTGAAGAAGGGTGAATTGGCACAACTTCTTGAAAATGTAGAATTATTAACTTCAAAAAAACAAAATACCGACAATGAGGCAGAAAGTAAAAAAGAAGAGACAAAGGATACAAAGGATGTAAAAGAGACAAAAGTTAACACGGCAGAAAAGGCAGAAAAGAAATCAGATGTGAAGACTCCAAGAACTTCGCCGAGGTCTGCTGTTAAAAAAGTTAAGCCTGTAACAGATGAAAAGCCTAAACAAGATGAGAAGACTGAGCCGGAAGCATCCGAGCTTGAAGAAGAAGCTGAAGCTCCTGAGATAGAGGAAAAAATCGAGATTTTTGATGGTCAGGAATATGATGCCAATCTTGACAGCGGCGAGATGGCGAATGGAATTCTTGAAGTTATGAATGAAGGGTATGGCTTTATAAGAAGCGATAATTACCTTCCGGGAGACAGGGATATATATGTATCACCTCAGCAAATTAGAAAATTCGGTCTTAAAAAAGGTGATATAATAGGCGGACCAATCAGGCTTAAAACTCAAGGAGAAAAATTCAGTGCACTTCACTATATCAAACATATTAACGGATACCTTCCATCAGAGGCTGCCAAAAGAATTCCTTTTGAGAATCTTACACCGATTTTTCCGAATAAGAGAATAAGTCTTGATACACCGGGAGCGCCGGTTTCAATAAGAATAGTAGACCTTTTGTCACCTATAGGTAAAGGTCAAAGAGGTATGATTGTATCTCCTCCAAAGGCCGGTAAGACAACTTTGCTTAAGGCTATAGCCAAAAGTATAAGCAGAAATAATGAAGATATGCACATGCTTGTTCTTCTAATAGATGAAAGACCTGAAGAGGTTACAGATATCAGGGAATCTATCGAAGGTCCAAATGTTGAGGTTATATACTCAACCTTTGATGAGCTGCCGGAGCATCATAAGAGAGTTTCGGAAATGGTTGTTGAAAGAGCCAAGAGACTTGTTGAACATGGAAAGGACGTAGTAATACTTCTTGACAGCATTACAAGACTTGCGAGAGCTTATAATCTTACCGTGCCACCAAGTGGAAGAACTCTCTCAGGTGGTCTTGATCCGGCTGCACTCCATATGCCTAAGCGCTTTTTTGGTGCTGCAAGAAATATGAGAGAGGGTGGAAGCCTTACTATACTTGCTACTGCACTTATAGAGACAGGAAGCAGAATGGATGACGTTGTATTTGAGGAATTCAAAGGTACAGGTAATATGGAGCTTGTACTTGACAGAAAACTCTCTGAGAAGCGTATATTCCCGGCTATAGATATAGCCAAATCCGGTACAAGACGTGATGATTTGCTGCTTAATCCTGATGAACAGGAAGCTGTAAACGGCATACATAAGGCTTTGTCAGGAGCAAGAGCAGATGAGCAGGCTGAGGAGATATTAAAGCTTTTTGTACGAACCAAGAATAATAAGGAATTTGTTGAGTATATAAAGAAAACTCTCCTTAGAAGATAATATTTAAAAAAAGTACTTGAATTTAACCTTATGCTATGTTAAAATAGCTATCGTTGTGAGTATGAAGAATCAAGGCATTTGCCTGTTCTCATAGAGATTTTTATTTAAAGAAGAGGTGAAAAACATGAGAGAAGGAATACATCCGGATTATTATCAGGCAAAGGTTGTATGTAACTGTGGTAATGAGTTTGTAACAGGTTCAACAAAGCAGGATATCCACGTAGAAATCTGTTCAAAGTGCCATTCATTCTACACAGGTCAGCAGAAAGCTGCACAGGCTCGTGGCAGAATCGATAAGTTCAATCGTAAGTATGGTGTTCAGGCACAGTAGTTATAGACTAAAAAATTATGACTTGTTACATATTATGTGTAGCAGGTCATAATTTTTTACTTTTTTATCAGAGGTATATTATGTCAAAAGTAAGTATAGGCGGACAGGCAGTTATCGAAGGCGTTATGATGAAGAATAATGATAAATATGCGATAGCTGTTCGAAAACCTGATAAGGAAATAGAGGTAAAAATCGATAGTTATAAGCCGGCAGCTGACAAGGGATTATTTTTCAGACTCCCTATTGTGAGAGGGGTCTTTAACTTTGTGGAGTCGCTTGTAATAGGCGTTAAGACTCTTACCTATTCTGCTTCGTTTTATGATGAGGAAGATGCTGACGTTGACAAGGGTGGTAAAAACGATGCATCTGATTCAGTTATGATGTTTTTTACTGTGGCTGTTTCAATTCTGCTGGCTGTAGGTTTGTTTATGCTTCTTCCTGCATTTTTAGTCTCGTTTCTTGATAAATATATAGATAGTCATATCCTTCTCGGACTTATAGAAGGAGTAATCAGACTTAGTATATTTTTGCTATATGTATTCCTTATATCAAGGATGGAAGATATTAAAAGAACTTTTATGTATCATGGGGCTGAGCATAAATCCATAAACTGTCTTGAAGCAGGGGATGAGCTTACAGTAGATAATGTTATGAAATCCACAAGATTTCATAAAAGATGCGGAACAAGTTTTCTTTTCATTGTAATGATTGTCAGTATTTTGGTATTTATGTGTATTGATTCTAAAACATTGTGGTTGAGACTTTTGCTTCGTGTGCTGCTTGTTCCTGTTATTGCAGGTATTTCATATGAATTTATTAGATATGCAGGTACTCATAACAATGTATGTGCGAATGTTTTAAGTAAACCCGGACTTTGGGTTCAGAGACTTACAACTATCGAGCCGACACCTGATATGGTTGAGGTGGCAATAAAGGCTGTCGAGGGAGTTTTTGACTGGAGAGAATATCTTAACGATATGGATAAAGAAAAATAAGTTATAAATGATATGTGAGGATACCGTTTTTTAATTGGTACAGAGGAATAAAGCATAATGACATTGAGAGAATTAATACTATATGGTCAGAACCTGTTGAAAGAATCAGGCATAGAGGATTATGAGAGTGACACAAGAATTCTTGCTATGTTCGCTTTTGATATAAACTTTACGGATATGTTCATGAAAATGTCTGAAAATATGCCTGAGGACAGGATAGATTTTTATAAAAATTGTCTTAGTTTAAGATGTGAACATATGCCATGTCAGTATATTACGGGAACTCAGGAATTTATGGGTTATGAATTTATTACTGAGGACGGAGTTCTTATTCCGAGACAGGAGACGGAAATCTTAGTTGAGAAGGCTCTTGAACTAACATATAATATAAAGCAGTGTAAGGCACTTGATATGTGTACCGGTTCAGGATGTATAGGCATAAGTTATGAGTTAAAAAGACAAGAAGCCGGTTATAAAGATGATATTATTCATCTTGCAGATATATCTAATGACGCTTTAGCTGTAGCTGATAAAAATAAATTTAAACATAATTCAAGATGTAAAATTATTAAGACGAATTTATTTGAGAAGATAGTTGACAGATATGATATAATAATGTCCAATCCACCATATATCAAAACTTCTGATATAGATGAGATTATGGAAGAAGTAAGAGAGTATGAGCCAAGGCTTGCTTTAGATGGTGATAGTGACGGATTATCGTATTACAGGCGAATAGCAGGTGAAGCGGGAAAATATTTATATAAAAACGGGATATTATTACTGGAAATTGGTTATGAACAGTATGAGGACGTGAGAGATATGTTGTTGGAAAATGGTTTTAAGAATGTAAGTGTTATTAAAGATTATTCGGGACTCGACAGAATAGTTGTTACATATGCAGCCGAACATGATTATTAGCTTGGCATAAAAATGTATGTAATAATATTGGATTGATATAATATGTTAATTCGGATAATACGTAAATATTTGTTTATTATCTGTTGTTTAGGAGGAAAATATGTTTGATAGATTAGAAGATTTAGTTGCCCGTTTGGACGAAATTCAAAGTGAATTAAGCGATCCGTCTGTTGCATCTAACCCGGAGAGATTTAAAAATCTTATGAAGGAGCAGAGTGAGCTGTCTCCGATAGTTGAGAAGTATCAGGAATATAAGGGAGCAAAGCAAACCATAGATGATAGTCTTATTATGCTTGATGAAGAAAGCGACGAAGAGATGAGGGAGCTTGTAAAGGAAGAGTTAAATGATGCAAAAGCTCAGGTTGAGAAGTGTGAACAGGAGCTTAAGATACTTCTTTTGCCTAAAGATCCTAACGATGATAAGAACGTTATCGTAGAAATAAGAGCCGGTGCCGGAGGCGATGAGGCTGCACTTTTTGCAGCTGAGATTTATCGTATGTATGTACATTTCGCTGAGAGCAGACGTTGGAAGGTTGAGACTATGGAAGTGGAAGAGATCGGTATAGGCGGAATGAAGTCAGTTACCTTCATGGTTACCGGAAAAGGAGCATATTCAGTTCTTAAATACGAAAGTGGAGTACATCGTGTTCAAAGAGTTCCTGAGACTGAGTCGGGCGGAAGAATTCATACATCGACAATCACAGTTGCCGTGATGCCGGAAGCAGAAGAGGTTGATATCAAGATAGATGAAAAGGATATACGTATTGATGTTATGCGTGCGTCGGGAAATGGTGGTCAATGTGTCAATACAACGGATTCAGCAGTCCGCCTTACACATTATCCGACCGGTATTGTAATATACAGTCAGACTGAAAAATCGCAGCTTCAGAATAAGGAAAAAGCATTTGCTCTTCTCCGCGCCAAGTTGTATGATCTAGAGTGTCAGAAGCAGCATGATGCTGAGGCTGAGGCGAGAAGAAGTCAGATTGGTACAGGTGACCGTTCCGAGAAAATAAGAACTTACAACTTCCCACAGGGAAGAGTTACCGACCACAGGATAGGACTTACTCTTTATAAGCTTGATAAGATTATGGA
>JAFTFE010000160.1 GCA_017449765.1 Lachnospiraceae bacterium
ACTGCAAGTTTTAGTAAGAAAAAATAAGAAAACTATTGATATTTTCTGAAAAAAATTATATTATATGAGTAATAATGCAACAATGTGGGTTATTTTACCCTGTTGCATAGGGTAAAAAGAGAAATTTATATTAAGGAGGAAAGGACCTTGCTTGAAATAAAATCAAACGATGAAAAGACCCCTGCAAGAATTCTTGTAATTGGTGTAGGTGGTGCCGGTAACAACGCAGTAAACAGAATGATTGATGAGAATGTGGAAGGTGTTGAGCTGATTGCTATCAATACTGATAAGCAGATCTTATCACAGAGCAGAGCTACTACTAAGATTCAGATTGGTGAGAAACTTACCAAAGGACTTGGTGCGGGAGCAAAGCCGGAAATCGGTGCAAGTGCCGTAGAAGAAAATAGAGAAGAGATTACAGATATAATGAAAGATGCCAACATGGTTTTCGTAACCTGTGGTATGGGTGGCGGTACAGGAACAGGTGCTGCTCCTGTGGTTGCAGAGATTGCAAGAAATCTTGGCATACTTACCGTAGGTGTTGTAACAAAGCCTTTCTCATTTGAAGGAAAGCCAAGGATGAACAACGCTGTAAACGGTATCGCTAAGCTTAAGGAAAATGTTGATACACTCATAGTTATCCCAAATGATAAGCTTCTTCAGATATGCGATAAGCGTACAAGCTTACCTGAGGCATTGAAGAAGGCTGATGAGGTTCTTCAGCAGGGTGTACAGGGTATCACAGATTTGATTAATAAGCCGGGTCTTATCAACCTCGACTTCGCAGATATCCAGACAGTTATGAGAGACAAGGGCGTAGCTCATATCGGTATCGGCAGAGCAAGTGGAGATAACAAGGCAGTTGATGCTATTAAGTCCGCTATGGATAGTCCATTACTTGAGACTACCGTAACAGGTGCAACTGATATAATCGTCAACTTCTCAGGCAACATCGGTATCGTGGAAGCATACGACGCTATTACATATCTTACAGAGGTTGCAGGAGACGGAGCAAATATCATTTTCGGTACTGTTGATAATGATGTTATGGGCGAGGATGTATGTATTACAATCATCGCTACAGGTATTGAGGGTAATACAGCTCAGGCTACAGTTTCAGTTCCTGCTTCAGCACAGGCTGCTAAGCCGGCTGCTTCACCTACTGTATCAGTAACACCGGTTAAGACACCTACTTATTCAGGACAACCTATAACAGGTGCTTCTAACATAAGACCTCTTCATACACAGGTTAAACCTACAGCAAGTAATGTTGATTCAATCAAGTCTGCTGCTGCAACGACTACTACACAGAGCGCTAATCAGGCAGGTGGAATCAAGATACCTGACTTCTTGAAGAGAGGCTAAGAAATAAAAATTAATTTTAATGGGCTGCAGTTATGTAAATAACGGCAGCCCATGTTTTATATTATACAAAATGAGGATAATATATTTATCAGGCGTAAGAAAAAAGATTAAAGATTATTGATATTATGTAATGAATAAAACCATTTTTAATATTGCATTATATAAATTATTAAATTAAAATAAAACCATAAGCAAGTATGACATTAAAACTCATACTTCTTATACAGTGTTTGCAAGAGAAAATTAAATAACGTAAAGGAGGAGTGGGAATGGCAGAGAAAGACATTGCCGAGAAACTACTTGAGGATTACAACGATGTTTTTGCCGACATCGTAAATGTACTTCTATTCGACGGACAAGAAAGAGTAAATCCTGAATCTCTTACAAATACTAAAGATAAAAGCCAATATAAAGCAGACGATAGCACACTGCACGAACAGGAGCGGGATGTATCAAAATTCTGGTCGGAGGGCAAAATCAGAATTGCTTTATATGGACTTGAGAATCAGACAGATGTGGATAACGATATGCCGTTCAGAGTTATAGGCTATGACGGTGCGGCTTACAAAAGTGAGACCTTAGATGAAGAGCTAAAAGAGCGTTATCCGGTAGTAACTCTTGTATTGTATTTCGGTGAGAAAAGGTGGAAGAGATTTTCACTATATGATTGTCTAGACATACCGGAATACCTTAAGCCTTATGTCAGTGATTATAAAATCAATGTATTTGAGATTGCATATCTTACTGATGAACAGGTTAAGAAGTTCAAGAGTGACTTCAAGTTCGTGGCTGATTATTTTGTACAAATGAGAAAGAATAAGAATTACATAGCACCGGTAGAGGTTATAAAGCACGTAGATGAGGTTTTAAAACTAATGCAGGCGCTTACGAAAGATAAAGCATGGGGTAATAATGGCGTAGTAAAAAGGAAAGGAGCTCCCTATATGGATCAATATTTAAGTGATCGCTTGGCTGAAGCAAGAACAGAGGGGACAGTAAAAGCGTATTTAGAGTTTGGACTTTCTGTCTCAGAGATTGCAGGAAAGCTTAATATTTCAGAGGAAGAGGTTTCAAAGATAATAGAGAAACTTGAAACCGAGAATTTACAAAAGCAAAACTAAAAGAGATAAGAAGTAAGCCGGGCGGTTGCATTAGTTATAATGTGACCGCCTTTTTATAATTAATGTTTTCTTTTTTTGATATCTATTGTATAATCTTGGTATAAATGTCTTGAATATTTAAGATAACATAGTAAACTAATTAATAAAAGACTATGGAAAATTAATAATAAAGGAGAACTGTGATGATTAACACACTTATTAAGAACATTCAGGAGAAGAACGCTCCTATAGTAGTAGGACTTGACCCTATGATGAATTATATTCCGGAGCATATTAAGAAGGCTGCCTTTGAGGAATACGGAGAGACCTTAAAAGGTGCAGCCGAAGCTATATGGGTTTATAACAAAGGAATAATAGATGCAACCTATGATTTGATTCCGGCTGTCAAGCCACAGATTGCAATGTATGAGCAATTCGGTATCGAGGGACTTATGGCATTTCATAAGACCTGTGCTTATGCGAAGGAGAAGGGCTTGGTTGTAATAGGAGATATAAAGCGTGGAGATATAGGCTCGACATCTGCTGCATATGCAGTAGGACATCTTGGCAGGGTAGAGGTTGGCTCTAAGAGATACGCAGGCTTTGACGAAGACTTCGTTACAGTCAATCCTTATCTTGGTACGGATGGTGTAAAGCCTTTTTTGGATGTATGTAAGGAGGAGAACAAGGGTATATTTGTACTTGTCAAGACATCAAATCCGTCATCGGGTGAGTTCCAGGACAAGCTTGTAGATGGAAGACCGCTTTATGAGCTTGTGGCAGAGAAGGTTGTCGAGTGGGGAAATGAATGTATGGGCGATACATACAGTAATGTAGGCTGTGTGGTAGGCGCTACCTATCCCGAGATGGGCAAGGTGCTTCGTAAGCTTATGCCTAAGACCTATATTCTTGTACCGGGCTATGGCGCACAGGGGGGTAAGGCAGAGGATTTGGTGCATTACTTTAATGATGACGGACTTGGTGCTATCGTTAATTCGTCAAGAGGAATTATTGCGGCATATAAGCAGGAGAAGTATGCTTCATTTGGAGAGGCAAGCTACGCAGAGGCAAGCCGTCAGGCAGTGGTTGATATGATAGAAGATATTAACGGTGCGCTTGGTAAGTAAATGATTAAAAAAGGAGCAGCAGGAAAATGGGTAAAATTAAAATGACTGCTAAGGTTTTAAGGCAGGACATAATTGCGAGTGATATATATTCTCTTATA
>JAFTFE010000161.1 GCA_017449765.1 Lachnospiraceae bacterium
GTGATAACCTTTCTATACAGATATTTGTTTTGTAGCAGATTCAATTATACTGGTTTTTTAGGGGGTTATCACTATCTTTTTGAAAATCCCTTTAAAATAAAAGATTTATATAGAAAAAAGGAGTGTCAACTTGACACTACCGATTTTACAAAGGAGGTATTTATATGACTTCTGAAAAGCTTGATATACTTATGAAAATCACTAACACAAAGAACAGTGTTTTAGCCAGAGCGCTTTCCTTCGACGCATCATATATCGGCAGAATCCGTACCGGAAAAAGAGGCATTCCAAAACATATGCCTTTTATAGAACCGGCTGCTTCATACTTCGCAAGGAATATAAAAACCGATTATCAAAAAAAACTTATATCTGAAATTATCTGCAACGGAAATCCTATCCCTGAGGACAAAGAAGAATTTGAGACTCTTCTTACAGCATGGCTGAGAGAAGACAACCAGAACAAGCCTGATTCAAGTTCCATAGATTTACTTCTGCGAAAACTTTCGTCCGCTAATCCAACAGACATTCCCGGTGCTATGTCTGATTCAGATATTATATACAACGAAAATGTGCCTGAATCATCACCTATTTATTTTTATGGTAATACGGGAAAACGAAAAGCAACAGAGCATTTTTTAAAAAAACTTTGTGCCGATGCCAAACCACACACCCTATTTCTTTTTTCCGATGAAGATATGGCATGGCTTTATGAAGATCCGGCATTTGCAAAAAAATGGACCATATACCTTATAAAACTTTTAACATCAGGAAGTCATATAAAGATAATACATACTATAAACAGAAACCTAAATGACCTGATGGAAGCCATACAGAAATGGCTGCCTCTTTATATGGCCGGTGATATTGAGCCATATTACTATCCAAGACTCAGAGACGGAATATATCATCGTACGCTATTCCTTGCCAAGGGACAATTTGCAATAACTTCAAACTCCATAGGAAATATAACGGAAGGCATGCCAAATATTTTTATTGATGAACCTAAGGCATTGATAGGATTGGAAAAAGAATTTAATAATTTCCTTACAATGTGTGTTCCGCTTATGAAAATATATAAAAGCAACACAAAAAACATTAATAAAGCATTAATCCGATTTAATAACACAGAAGATGAAGCATTTTTTTTAGAAGCAACTGACAACACCGGTGACTCCAAAAAAAAATTTATTAATAAAGTCAAAAATCTTGTTAATGAGATTCCTAAATTAACAAAGATTAACAGTTTTGGCAAACGTATACCTGAAAACATATCCATATTAGCAAATATTAATTCAGGCGTTCTTGTTATAACAGACAAGGTTGTATTTGATACAACAGAGTCAAATTTCACTATGGCATTTTTAGAGTATCTGCTATAAAAATTAAGGAGGTAAAACCAATGCGTACAAATCCGGCAAAAGCAATAATAGCCACTATATTAATTACAATCTTCATAATAGTAACTGTAATTTCACTTGTTTTCTTTTTTAAAGAACCGGAAGAAACAAAGGACAGTAAAAAATCTCAGAATAATATAGAGATTATTCTTACAGCAGGAAAGGAGGCATCTGATTATGCAGTGTTTTAGATGCGGAGCCAATCTTCCAAACGGAAATACAGTATGTCCAAACTGCGGAACAAATCTGATAAATTATCAGGCAAATCCTCAGCAAATGACCAATGTACCGATTAACAGCAGTCAGCAAATGTATACAAACCAGACTTATTCTAACCAACAGACTAATACATTTTACCCTAATCAGACCTACGCTAATCAACAACCATATAATAATCAAGTCTACACAAATCAACAGCAGTATGCTAACATGATGAACAATCCTCAGGCATATAATTATCAACCTGTCAAAAAATCCTCAGGGGGATTTATAGCCTTCTGCTTTATTATGATAATTCTTACAGTTACTGAATTTATCCTATTTATTAAGCCGGGGATTTTAACCGAGAAAAGACATGATAAATTGCTTGAAGAAGCGGGAACAAATATTACTTCCAATCAAACTACGGAAGCATCTAATACTACAGCTTCAACTTCGACAATTACTACCGAGGCAACGACTACTGAATCAACCACCACTGAAGCAACCACCACTGAAGCAACCACCACTGAAGCAACCACCACTGAAGCAACCACCACTGAAGCAACCACTACCGAAGCAACCACTACTGAAACAACAACTACTGAGGCAGCCACTACTGAAGCAACCACTACCGAAGCAGCCACTACACAAGCAACCACACAAGAAGTAAATCTTAATACAACTGAGCTTCCGACTGTTGAAGATTTTTCATGGTATATGGATAACTGGCATTATAAAGGTGTACCGTCTGATGCCGTAAGAATAACCGATTACAGCCAGATTAACGGAGACTGGAAAATGATGTATTGGTGGGATGCTGACCAGGTATTTGACGCATATGCAGAGGAAATAGGAAATGCTTCCCTAAACTGGAATGGTTCAACTCTGAGTCTGACTTATAAATATGGCTACATACAATGGAACGACTCAGAAAGATATGATGAATCTGATATTGCGCCTACTACTTATACAGGCAGTGAGAACCAGGATGGATTTGAAGTAATATCATCATATGGTTTTTCAATCTATGGTTTGGTATTTTACTCATGGAACGGAGCACAATATGGCTTTGGCGTAACATTATCACAGTCAGGTGAACCGGGTACGGTACTTTTAGTACGACCATAAAAACGGAGGATATATATGAATCAGTATGGAAATAACGGCGGACAACAACCGGGCTATAATCCAAATATGCAATACCAGTCAGCAAAGCCGCCTAAAAAGGGTACGGGTATTATCATAACAGTCACAGTATGTGCAGTAATATTAATAGCATTTTTTATAACAGCTTTTGCCTATCCCGGTTTCTTACGCAAAACGGATAATCCGGATACTGCACAAATTAAAAATGATGATATCACAAACACAATAAATAACACAGCAGACAATACAACTGACAATATAACAGATAACACTACTAACTCAGATTATACAGATAATACAACTGAATCCAATACTACAGCTCCGTCATCCGAGCAGGAAGCTGACTGGACAGTACTCATCTACCTGTGTGGCTCAAACTTAGAATCAGAAAGCGGTCTGGCGACTTATAATATTGAGGAAATGATTGATGCCGACATAATTGATTCCGTAAATATACTCATTGAAACAGGCGGCTCATATAGTTGGGAAGTAAATGAAGTTAATCCGGATGCTCTATGTCGATTTAAAATGACGGATACAGGTCTTGTCTCTCTTGGTGAACTGCCAATGGCATCTATGGGAGATGCAGAAACTTTTAAAAATTTTGTCAGCTGGGGACTTGATAACTATCCAGCCAAGAAAAGTATGGTTATCATATGGGATCACGGTTCAGAACCAACAAACGGTGTAGCTTTTGATGAAGTTTATAATTATGATTCGCTTTCATTAGACGAATTAAGAGACTCTCTTGCCGCATCGGGAAAGCACTTGGATATAATGGGTTTTGACACATGCCTAATGGGTAACATTGAGACAGCTACAGCCATAGGAAGTAACGCTTCATATCTGATAGCTTCTGAGGAAACCATACCCGGTCCCGGTTGGAATTATACAGGATTTATAAATTATATATGCAAGAATCCTGATTGTTCTCCTTCTGAACTCGGTATTGCCGTCTGTGATACATATTATGAAAAATATGTAGACCTCGGTATGTCATCAGGTATAACACTTTCGCTTATAGATCTTTCATATGTAGATGAACTGTCCAATGCATTCTGCGGACTTGGCAAAGTATTTTACAATAGTATGTATGATACAGATGACATGACAACTTTCTTTCAGACTATGCCAAACACCGAATCCTACGGAAATTATAAACTTGATGACGGCAGTATGACTTCCAACCTGTATGATATAGGTGATTTTATAGACCATGCAAACGGATTACTTGGTGATGCAGGTACAACATATAAAAATGTACTTAATAAGTGTATGCTGTATCAGGTAAAGGGGGATGCCAGAGCATACTCCACCGGATTAGCATTTTATTTCCCTAATTATATAAACATTTCTGAGCTTGACAGTTATTCAGAAGTTATGGACGATATACCTTCTTCATGCTGGTACATGGCTTTTATTGATGGATTATATGACCAATGGGATGCTCCTGACTGGGTAGAAAGTGCTATGGACACTTCAGGTGAGCCTATACCTCCGGAGCCTGTCATCTTTGAAGAAGATATGACTATAAACTACAACGTATTTATCAACGATGAAGGTTATGCCGTACTTGATATAACCGGTGGATTAGAGTATGTTGCCGTCGTTGATATTAAGCTTTACGATATGGTCAATTCCGATTCTGTTCCTATGAAGGTTCTTTGGGGAAGTGATGACACGATTGAAAATACCGAGCCGGGATGCTATGTCAACAAACTTAAGCTGGAATGGTTCAAAGCAGACGGTTTCTATGATATAGCTATGCACGGTATCGAGTATACACCTACATATAACCTTTATACAACACCTATATTACTCAACAATACCGCCATGCAATTACTGGTATATTTTGACAAACAGACAAACACCTATGAGATGCTATATGCATACGGCTTTGATGAAAATATAGAAAATGCATCAAACCGTCAGGGTACTGCTCTTAAGCCGGGTGACAGAATAGACTTTTTGATGGAAACAACAGATGCAAACGGAGATTTCTTCTATATGAATATCGGTGATACTCTTTACTCAGAAGATTATCAGATAATAACCAGAGAACCTATTATTTCAGATATATTCCAGGATTCATATTCATCCCAGTTTTATTATGTATTTGAGATAACAGATGTACAGGGTAACAAATTTGAAACCGAAGGAGCCTTGGTTACCGTATCTGCGGGTGTAGTAACCGATGTAACGATACAATAATCAGATTGCCCGTCCCTGCGTCAAAAAAAGTGTGTCGATGAGGAATTCCTCATCGACACACTTTTTAATTATATTCTCTGTATTTTATTCTGCTTTTTCAGGATAGTACTTATCATAATTAACTATCTCATCTATAAGCTTTTCAAGCTTATCATCCATTTCCTCATCATTGAACTGGCAGGTACCAACCTTCTTGTGACCGCCACCGCCATACTTAAGCATAAGGCTTCCGACATCTACATGAGAAGTTTTATTTAAGATACTGTAACCTACTGCTGCCGAACATCCCATACCGCCTTTACCATTTACTATCCATACAGATATATTCTGCTCCGGATACATGCTGTAAATCATAAATCTGTTACCGGTATATATCGGATCAACACCTCTTAAGTCAGAGATTATAACATCCTTCTCAACTCTTGTATGAGCAGTAACCATCTCTTTGAACTTAGCAGTCTGCTCATTGTACACATCTATTCTCTCCTTAACATCCGGAAGGTCAAGTATCTCTTCTGTAGTCATAGTTCTGCAAGCATCAATGAGTTCTTCCATAAGTTTATAGTTTGGAATTGTAAACTGACGCCATCTTCCAAGACCTGTTCTCGGATCCATAAGGAAACCAATAAGTATCCAACCTGTAGGATTAAGTACCTCATCTATAGTAAGGTTACCTGAATCAACCTTATCAACTGCCTCCATCATCTCATCAAGATGTGAAAACTTTTCAGCACCACCATAGTACTCATATATAATTCTTGCACATGATGGAGTAACTCTGCTTTCGCCCTTATATTTTCCTTCAAGCTGATTTCTCTCAAACTCACTTGAATGATGGTCAAACCAAAGACCGCAACCCTCTACAAAAGGAACATTCGCAAGACAGTCATTTTCATCAACAGGAACAAGACCATCTTGTAAATCCTTTGGATGTGCAAACTTCCAGCTGTCTATAATGCCGGCTTCTTTAAGAAGTGCTCCACAAGCCAAACCATCAAAATCAGAACGTGTAATTAATCTCATTGTATATCCCCCTTAATCGTCTTTAACAATTAGTTATTTTTCGTCAATCTATTCCTATAATATAATATTTTTGTTCTTATTTCAAGAAATATCTGCTAAGAGCATACATATTTTTATTAAAATCACTCACAAAAAGTATTTATTACTGTCTGTTATAATAGTTTATCCCATCCGAAGGATTGAAATATGTCCTTATATATCCATCAGGAGATACTATCACGAATTCATTTGTAGATTCAAGATAATATACATCATCTTTGTCCTCTTCTTCAAGCTTGTGAAGAGAAGCAGGATTTAATACAACCTCTTTTGCCGCCTTCTCATATTCTGCTGCAGAAGAAAAGCCCATTTCTATACCGTGTTTTTCGTAATGCTCATCAAGTCTGTTTGAATTTCTGAATGTAAGAGGACGGTTGTCATTTGCTTCAGTTTCTTCATTAGCCGCTTGGGTTATTTCTTCCTCAGTACCTGATTCAGCTTCGGTCGTAATGATGTCTGTTGTGACAATTTCAGTTGTCTGTGTGGTTATCTCCTCTGTAGTTATCTGCTGTGTAGTTGAATCGTTATTATCCTTATTGCCGCCAACCTTACCGGATATAACTGATATTAAAACGATAACAATAACTATAGCAGAATAAAGAATTGAGTTATTCTTGTTTTTCATAAGTCTACCCTTTCATATCCTTTTGTTTAGAATAAAACTTGCAATATATCTTGTCAATTTATTTTGTCATCTCTATTCCGAATACACCATTTTTAAAGGTTGCCTCAATCTCAATACCAAGCTTGTCACAAAGCCTTTTTACCACATACAGCCCAAGTCCGCTGCCTTCGCCGTGTCTGTCCTTCGAACGTACAAAGGGTTCGAATATATCGTCCACATCTATATCGTAGCCTTCTGCAACATCATTTTCAAATATAAGCTTTACCGAAGCATCACTCTCATCATAAGTGACCTTAAGTGTGAGCCAACTATTTGCATACTTTCTTGCATTAGAAAAAATATTTTCCAAAATTCTTCTTAAATCGTGCTCGCTTGATATAATTTTTATATTCTTTTCAGGCAAATCAAATTCTGCTTTTATTCCCTTTGCCTCAATCCATTCATTTTGTTCAAGTGCTATCTCGGAAATAAACGGAATAAGTGCTATCTCTGTTTTTGATAAAGTCTCATTATTTTCCACCAGGGACACATCAAGAAAATCATCCGAAAGCTCACGTAAAAAACCGACCTTACTTATAACCACATTAAGATATTCCTTCTCCTTATCCGAAAGCTCATCCGATTTATTTATCAACTGCAGATATCCATCTACTGACGTAAGAGGTGTTCTAAAATCATGGGAAATACCTGCGATTATCCTTTGCAAATGCTCCCTGTCAACCGCATACTCCTTAAGCTTTTCGGAAAGCTCACTGATATAATCATTAATAGCATTGGCAAGCTCAACGCTGGACGCACCAAAAGAACCAACCGTAACCGGCTGATTCCTTTTGGATTCCTTTTTTTCAATTATCTGATTGGTTATATCCCGCATTTCTTTTTTCAGTACGCCTATCCTTATCGCAAGTATCAGACATACCACCAAAAGCAGGACACATATTATTATTAAAAACTTTTCCATAATATATCTCTTATTTATACAATCTCTTCTTCATAAATATATACGATAATCCTCCCCAAAGCAAGGTCTCAAGTACAAAGCTCATTAAAATGGCACATACCACTTCACCCGAGATTTTTTCACCGAATACACTCATCGGCTGACTCATTAAAAGCCATCTCATATATTTCATATATTTACTCGGGCTGTTCTCAAAACTAACCTCGAGAATTATGCTTACAAGCGTATCAACAAACATAAATCTAAGATAACATATTACTGCTCCGAGTGCACCTCTGAATGTAGTCACCATCAAAACACCCATCACAGTCGCATGAAGCAATACTATAATGTATAATAAAAGTCTTACAGCTACATTATCCAATTCTCCGTAGCCCTTAGCACTGCCAAATATAAGAGTTGCTGCAACAAATGAAACACCCATAACTCCCGTAATTGTTCCGGCTATTACCAGACATTTGCTTACTAAAATCTGCATCGGTCTTTTTCCGCTCATAACCTCATAATAAACGGTTCTGTTTCCAAATGCCGAAGCAGTGAGCACAGCCGCAAACATTGCTACAAAAAGTATAAGTAACATTGCAGAATCCTCTCCTGTTTGAATCAGGTATTCTCCCGCATTTTCCGGTCCGTTAATAAAAGGTACAACTGCACCAAATAAAACCAAAATAATTGCCAAAAGCCAAAATCTCATAGTCTTTGTCATTCTGAACCATTCTGCTCTAAGTAATCTGTTCATTGCTATCCCTCCTAATCCTCTATCTGTTTTCCGGTTTTTTCAAGATAATATTCCTCTAAGCTTTCTCCCTCTTCGCAAAGCCTTGTGATTATAAAGCCTGCGTCGGTTATGGATTTGGACAGCTTTTCTATATCATCTATGCCCTCATAGAGTCTTATCTCGCCATTATCTCTTACCTTGAAATCCTTTATGTTAAGCTTATTTTCTATGTAAGCTACCGTCTCTGAATTTTTGTTGGTCGTAAGTGAGACATAGGACCTTGCATGTTCTATCATTTCTTCTTTGGAAAGCTTCTCCACAAGCTTGCCCTCATTGATGATTATAAAGTCCGTACATAATTCGTAAAGCTCTGTCAAAAGGTGACTGGATATAAGAATCGTCTTCTTATCCTCCACACAAAGCTTCTTTAAAATGTGTCTCACATAAGCTATTCCTTCAGGATCAAGACCATTTACCGGTTCATCCAAAACCAGTACATCAGGATCAGGAAGAAGTGCCATACCTATGCCGAGTCTCTGCTTCATACCGAGTGAAAATCTCTTTGCAAGCTTATCTCCCGTATCTCCAAGTCCCACAAACTCCAGCACCTCGTCAATTCTTTCATCACTTGCAACTCCGCGCATATATCTTATAAATTCCATATTTTGTCTGGCTGTCATGCCACCCTCTATAATAGGTGCCTCTATCATAAAGCTTATCCTGTCTCTTACCTTATCAAGCTCATTTTCTTCTGTCTTTCCAAAAAGACTTATGCTTCCTTCATCCTGCATGGCAAGTCCGCCTATCATTTTCATAATAGTTGTCTTACCTGCACCGTTTGGTCCGATAAGTCCGTAGATATGTCCCTCCTCTATATCAAAGGACATTCTATCAACAACCGTTGATTTCTTTTTCTTGCTTTTATATATCTTTGTAACATTTTCAAGACTTATTACACTTGCCATATCAATCCCTCCGTTTGTTTATTATAAATCAATAATAAAATATGATGGTTAATCAAAGGTTAAGTTAAAGGTTAAGAAAAGGTTAAGTTTTATATATAAAACGGCGGTTCTATAACCGCCTCAATCTGTATCCCATCCCCCAGACTGTTTCTATGTAGTCAAATTCATCATATTTTTTCAACTTACTTCTAAGGTTACTCATATGCACCTTAAGGGTTGTATCCTCAACAAAATACTCCTCATTCCATACACTTTCATATATATTAGCCTTAGAAAAAAGCTTGGTCGGATTATTTAAAAAGAGCTCTAAAATCTCAAATTCCTTGGCTGTAAGCTCAAGCTCATTTTCTGTCTGATTATCATTTCCTTCACCGGCATTATCCGGGAAAGAATTTGTTCCTCTGATATATACCCTCTTTGAATTAATATCCATAATTATATTTCTATAGGTAAGCTTCTTACTTTGATTTCCGCTTACAGCATCAACATCCTTCCCCGACTTATTAGGAGCGTTGTCCATATCTCTTACACTTCTTCTAAGCACCGCCTCAATCCGCACAATAAGCTCGTCCAGGTCAAAGGGCTTTGTCATATAGTCATCAGCCCCAAGTCTTATCATATCAATCTTGGTATGAACCGAATCCTTAGCCGAAAGCATAATAACCGGAAGATTTGAATGTGTCCTAAGTTCGCTCAACACATTATCACCGCTTTTAAACGGAAGCATGATATCAAGTATCGCAAGGTCGAATTCTTCCGCTCTGTCTCTAAGAAGCTTTGAAGCCTTCATACCATCAAAAACACTCTCTGTAGAATATGAATTTTCTTCCAGATATAACTTTATTAAGTTATTGATTTCTTTATCATCCTCGATAATTAGAATTTTACTCATCTGATATCCTTTCGACTTTTACTGTTGTTTACTGTTTTAATTTTCTTTTACTGTCGTTTACTGTTCTTTACTGTTTTTTTATTTTATATCCAATAATCCTTGATATAGTCAGAAAAATACGGAAGCGCCAAACCCAAATATCCCTGTCTTGCGCTTATAATTCCACGTCTTATAAGTCTGTCTCTATATACAGAATAATTCTTTGGCTTTGACATACGATTTATAACTTCTTCCCGTTTATATTCATCTTTCCCAATCAAAAGGCACACCAATTCTCTGTCACCCTCTGACATCTCTTCCCATATTTTCTCATATGCATACGCATATAACTCAGATTTAAGTTCATCCTCTGCATCTTTTGGATTATCATATCTGTTTTTAAAAGAAAGAACACCCAACTCTTGAAATGCGTAAGCATAACCTTTAGTCATTTCCGCCATTTTTTTTGCGACCAAACTGTCAATACCAAGCTTTCTTCTATACATTTCAGTCATCCTTATATAACTTAACGGTTTAGTCATTATTGTAGTAGCTCTTCTGAAAAAAGTAAGGTTACTAACATTATATAATTGCTCGATATTTTCATACAAACCTGTACAAACCATATATACAGGATATCTTTCAATCAACCATTTTCCAAATTCTGCTGCAAAAATCATCATTTCCCGGGTCTTTGATACATCATCAATTCCAATAAATATTTTTTTCCCAAACTTTGATGCCTTTTTTAGTATTTCTCCAATCTCAATACCTATATCAAAAAATTTATCCTGTCCTGATGATGTAACTCCGATTCCTCCACCGGTCCCCATTATACTAGCTGAAACATTAACGCTTTTATTATCCTTTTTTTCTTTAACAATATCAGCTTTTCGTAAAAAAGCCGCAAATTGTTGCAACATATCCCTTGCCGGAGACAAGCTGCACACCAGCCACCCTTTTTTTTCAAATGATTCGGTTCTCATCTCATCTTCTATCTTTGCAAGCAAAACCGTTTTTCCGGAGCCCCTGACACCGGTAATCTTATATACTGATTCAGATGGATTATCATATGTAAAATTTCCAATTATTTCATCAAGCTGTTCTGTAGAAATATACGTATTATCCGGAACCTTGCTAAAAGTCGTTGTAAATGGATTCTGCATTGTATCACCTCACACGTTTTATACTTTTTTATACTTTTATTTTTCTTTTATACTTTTTTATAGTTTTTTATACTTTTTTATTTATTTTATACTTTTTTATACTTTTTATCAACTATTTTATAAAATAAAAAATGAACAGATATATCAACTCAAATCTCTACATCTGTTCATACCTTCCTGCCCTGATAAGCCCCAAGCTCTCTCATCCTCGTATGGAGCGTATTAAGTACCTTTTTCTTATCCGCAGACCAGGTCGGTGCGATAAGTATCTTTTTAGGTCCGTCGCCGGTTACACGATGTATCACAACCTCCGGACTTATGTTTTCCAGACATTCTATCACAAGTGAAATATAGTTCTCCATATCCAAGACTTCAAACTTACCTTTTCGGTATTCATCAGCAAGATCTGTTCCTTCAAGGATATGCAGTAGTTGAAGCTTTATTCCAAAAGGCTTCCTATCGTTTACATATCTTACAGTATCAAGCATCATATCGCTTGTTTCATATGGCAGTCCGAGTATTATATGTGTTATATACGGAATTCCTATATCATCCAGTTTTTTTACCGCCTCATCATAAACCGATAAAGGATATCCGCGTCTTATATATTCTGCCGTCTTTTCATGAATTGTCTGTAGTCCGAGTTCAATCCAGATGAATTTACAATATTTTTCTTTTAGTTCACGCAACAGACCAAGCACTTTATCTGAAAGGCAGTCCGGTCTTGTAGCTATGGATATCCCGACCACGTCCTCATGCAAAAGTGCCTCAGTCCAGATTCTGCGTAGATATTCTATATCTCCATAGGTATTGGTAAATGCCTGAAAGTATATGACGAATTTATCTCCTGACTGCTTATTAAATTTTTCTAAGCCGGATTTTATCTGTTGTGATACATTCACACCCTCGCTAAGCTTGCTGCCGTAATCATTGTTTAACTTTCCATTATCTATGTCAAACTTATTATTTATATATGATACACCTACCGCAAAATCTCCGCTTCCGCCCTGACTGCAAAAGATACAGCCGCGACTTCCGAGGGTCCCATCCCTGTTAGGACAGGACAACCCGGCATTCACGGCTATCTTATAAATTTTTTCACCATATGTATTTTTGAAATACGCATTAAGCGTATAGTACGGTTTTCCATGCCAAGCATTAAAATCCATATATCTGCCTTCTTTAATAACATTTTCACTCTTCATTTTTCACCTGATTATCTCTTTTTTGATACAGAAATTATTAATCTCGGAAGTATCATTACAAATGGAACGCAATATGTGAGCAAACCTAAATCATCTAAAATAAAGAAAATAATTACTGCAGCGAGAATCACAAGCAATGCAATTATAATCGAGAAAAAAATTTTTCCCTGTTTCTTTTTATCAATTAAGGGAGCCTCCGTTTCACCATTATATAGTATACTATGTTTCTCCCTATATACGCCAATACTATGTGCTTTCATTATTTTGGCATCAGGATTTGAATCATCATAGATATTCATGTCAAAGGGCTTGAAGAAACCGCCCAATGGTATGAAACTATCTGTTAAAACTTCAATTTCATACTGCCATGACCCATTAGTATTATAATAACAATCAAGATAAAATTCAAAAGAAGCTTTGATTACTTTTATTATTTCATCATTTAAAATACCCATTCCAAATATATTCAGAACATATTCTTTAATGTAGTTTTCATTTTCTCCATATGCATGAAGCACATACCATTTTCTCTTATAGATGAACAAATAAACATCTACATATGCAGATGCATTATCAGCCTTATCGCATATCAGCTTATTGAAAAATATATCACCATCTGCAGAATACACCCAATTATCCTCTGCATATCTGTTATAAATGTGCCCTACATATTCTCTTATATCATCAGCAAGCCTTCCATATCTAAAATCCACTCTGTCATCCATAATTAATCTCCCATCAAACGGCATCTACCACCTATACCTGTGAAGCTGTCCCTGCTCCTCAAGTCCCGGGAAACCTTGTTGCCTCAATGCCTCGTAAAGTATAACAGCCACCGAATTAGACAGATTAAGTGAGCGCTCGTCCGGCATCATAGGGATTCTGACACAGGTCTCCTTATTGTCAAGCAAAATCTCCTCCGGTATGCCCGCACTCTCCTTACCGAACATTATATAAGCATCTTCTTCATAATTTACATCCGTGTATTTCTGCTTTGATTTAGTTGTCGCCATATAAATTTTCGCACCGGAATTTTTATCTAAGAAATCCTGATAATCATCATATATGGTTACATCAAGTTTCTCCCAATAATCAAGTCCGGCGCGTTTTAGCATCTTGTCATTTATCCTGAATCCGAGTGGTTCAATCAGATGAAGCCTTGTGCCTGTCGCCACACAGGTACGACCTATGTTACCCGTGTTAGCAGGCATCTCAGGTTCAAGTAAAACTATATTAAGCATTCTTTTCTTCCCTTAATTTTGTAATAAATCTCTTGATCCTTCCCATAGCCTCTCTAAGCTCATCTATGGAATAAGCATAAGATATTCTTAAGAATCCCTCTCCACAGTCTCCGAAAGCTGTTCCCGGAACTACTGCAAGCTCCTCATCCTGAAGAAGTCTTGTGGCAAATTCGTCGCTGGTAATTCCGAATTCCTTAATACAAGGGAACATATAAAACGCACCCTTAGGTTCAAAACAAGGAAGTCCCATCTCCTCA
>JAFTFE010000162.1 GCA_017449765.1 Lachnospiraceae bacterium
TCTCCGATAGAAGCACAATATTCAAGTACCTTCCACGGCTCATTTGTATGGAAATGTATCTTTACCAAATCCTCATCACCTGCTGCGATAAGTGAATTTCCCTCGATATGAGTTGTTATGTAATCTGCGATATCATCCTCATCCAAATCCTCGTCACGACGGTCGATAAGCAGCTGGGTATCATAACGATACGCGAACTGATCATCCTCTGCATCTATACTTTTTACAGGTTCCATTATTATATCCTCCCATTATTTTATTATCGGTTATATAGACCTAACCATAGGCATTATAACATCATTAGGTTATATTTTACAGTATATTTTTTATTCTAACAATACAATATCCGGATATTTTACAATTATCTTATTATCTATATAGCAGGCACTTTAATATCCGCAAGCAGTCCTTTATAGCTGTCGCTCCAAGCATACCATTGGTTATCCTTAGGATCTACATAAAAATCCACATATCTTGGTGTATCGGCACCATCAAAGGATACTATAATTCTTTCCAAATCAAGCTTCGGACCGTACATAGTTGAAGGCGGTATATTATAAACATACTCTTCCACAGTTACCGAAAAAGGTGTCGCAGGCGAATATCCGTTACTTACCGAAGCTCCGTCAAAATATGCATTTGCAAGATACGGATATTTATTATTCTGCATCATTCTGTCCTTTACAAACTGCTTTCCGAAGTTATTAAAGGTCATACCGCATGTAGGTGAATTCATCAAAACCTCAAGCATACCGTTACAGGTGTTGTTGTCCTCCGGTGTCCATGTTCTGAACGCACAAAAAAGAAGTGCCATGGTCAAATACTTACCGTTTTCACCGGAACGGTCAATGCTTTTAAGTTCTTCAACACCTGCAGGAAGCTCATTAAAAATCACTTTTGCCTGCTTAATATCAACATTTCTAACCCCTTCATTTTGAGTGTTACCATCCGAAGACTGTCTCGTAACCTGTGTAATTTCAATACTTGGCTGCACCATACATAATCCTCCTTGTAATTATAATACTTTCTCCCATTCGCTTTCCTTGAAGCCTGTAAGCACTGTCTTATCTGCTACAAGCATAGGTCTTTTTACAAGCATTCCGTCCGAAGCAAGAAGCTTAAACTGCTCATCCTCGCTCATATCGGGAAGCTTCTTTGATAATTCCATCTCCCTGTAGATCATTCCGCTGGTATTAAAAAATCTTTTTAAAGGAAGTCCGCTTTGCTTATGATATTTCCTTAAGGTTTTCTCATCCGGATTATCTTCCTTCAAATCGATAAGCTCATATTTTACGTTTTTTTCATCCAGCCACTTAAGCGCCTTTTTACATGTGGAACATTTTGAATAACAATATACTTTAATCATCTTTATCCGCCTTTCTGACTATAAAACTTTATTTCATTAACTCAATAGTCTCTTCAACACTTATACACTGTGCATATCAATCACAAGTAATTTCATATATCTCCTCCGGAACTTCAACTATATAGGTTGCGCCTGCGGTTTTAAGCTCCTCATAGCTTCCGTATCCGTAAAGTGCACCTATGGAATCAACACCTGCCTCATTTGCTCCCTCTATGTCATACTTTCTGTCGCCTATCATAATTACCTTGCTTTTGTCAGCAATGCCATTTTCACTTATCGCTCTTTCAATAAGCTCCTTCTTGCTCGGACTCCTTTGACTCCTGTCCGGTCCAATAACACAGACGAATTTACTATCCAATCCAAAATGCTCTATAATCCTTTTTGCTATATCTGCCGGCTTGGAGGTAACCACAAAAAGCTTTTTTCCGTCAACAAAAAGCTTATCAACCAATTCCCTTATACCATCGTAAAGCGGTGCATCAAAAAGACCGCTTACCTCATAATATTCGCGGTAATATGCAACTGCTTTTTCCGCATCCTCCTCCGACATTCCGTAAAAATCATGAAATGAATTAAATAAAGGCGGACCTATGAATTTCTTCATATCATCGTCACTTTCATAGCTTGAATCAATACCCATTTTCTCAAGCGCAACTCTTGCCGACCTGATAATTCCAAACTCCGATTGTGTAATTGTACCGTCAAGGTCAAAAAATATATATTCGTATTCCTTCATTTTATTTTTCTCCTGCTGTCTGCTATGGCATTTCATCTCACGCAGTATTTTCATATATTAATCAGTAAAGAATTTTCACTATTGTACAATAAGGAAATCCATTATGCAACTGTCAACTGTAATATTTTATGAGACTTCAGATAATTAAGTAATATAAAAATTAGGAAAATATAAAAACCGCCGCCTGCGAAAATGGGGTGTTAAGAAGGTACCTCGCAAAAACGGCAGTTTTTATGTTAGGTTAGTTTATCATAAACTCATCTATATTATAACATAGCAGTGCCACAAATCTGCCACAAAATCAGCAGTTATGTAAATCATGTTTATATTTTTTAATATTCAATAAAACACAGACTCAGACAAATCATAATGTCTGAGCCTGTGTTCTACAAATTAGTTACTATATCAATATAACTCTCCTACTATATTCTACACCGTGAAGTATGATATAGTCTCCTCAAGATCAAGGGCTATCTGCTTCATCTGTCTTGCCTGCTCAACGACCGCTTCCATATTGCTTGTAAGCTCAAGCAACGAAGCACTGGTTTCCTCCGTGGAAGCGGCATTTTCTTCTGAGATGCTCGACAGTCTGCTTACTGCATCCACAATCGCATTCTTGTCCTTGTTGACCAGCTCGACAAGCTCTTCAATCTGTCTGCTGCCTTCCTCACTATCCTGAAGCTTCTCCTCCATATCATCGAATGCCTCACTCATTCTCTCAAATGCAAATGATTCATTGCCGGTTGCTTCCTTGATAGTCTGTGTCAGCTTCTTATTCTGCTCAGACAGGGCGTATATACGTGCCAACATCTCTGTAATCTCCTCTGCCGAGCGGTTTGAATCCTCAGCCAAAGTTTTAATATTATCAGCTACGACTGCAAAGCCCTTGCCTGCCTCACCTGCACGTGCTGCCTCGATAGATGCATTTAACGCCAGAAGATTGGTCTCTGTAGCGATATTAATTATCGCCTCTGCAGCCTTGGATATCTCATCAACCACACGTCCGGTCTCATTTACAGAGTCGTGAACCCTGCCTGCCATCGCATCAGTTTCCTTATCCTCTTCCTTAAGAAGCTCAACCTGCTTCTGAACATCTATAGAGTTCCTATATACATTATCTGTAATCTCCAAATTCTGATTTGCTGATGCGAGTACCTTCTCTACCGACTTTCCTATATTACTTGTAAGCTTCGCAGCATCTTGGACATCCTCTGCCATAGTCGATGCTCCCTGTGCCAAGTCTGATACTGCACTGCTGATGCTCTCCGTAGTTCCACGAGAATCAATTATCTGCTGTTCTGCAAGAGATGCACCCTCATCTACCGCCTTAGCCTTCTCTATAACTACGCTTATTGCATCTCTTAAATGCTGCCTCATATTTTCCAATATGTCAATCATATCCGATAATTCACGAATAAAGCTTGTACTCTCTATCGGCTTCGCAAGATTGCCATTTGCAATCTCATTCATATTATCTCCGATTTCCTTAATGCTTTTATTAATCAAATAAGGGCTGAAGCCTGATACCAAGCCAAATAATATAACAACTACAGCAACCAGTAATATCTGCTTCCATACCTGTGCATGAATAGTCTTCTCTGTATCAGTATATGGTGTACCGGCGAACATCATACCGACGATTTTTCCGTCACCATCATACATCGGGATATAATATCCTGAGAAATCCTGTCCTACAATCTCGACATGCTCAATGAATTTCGTCTTGCCGCCATTTAATACATCATTTATAACGGCATCTGACGCCTTAGTTCCTATTATAAGCTCACTTGAATCATTGCGGATTGATGTACCGTAGCGCGTATCACCATAGAATAATGTAAGATATACATCCTCGTCGAGAGCACTGGCAAAGAAATCATCATCCGGCGCAAGCTCAACCAGACCGCCTAATACCAGTCTTCCGTCATCGGTCATAACCCATGAGCCGTCTCCTGATTCTGCAATCTCATTAAAATGCTGTGCTGCCGTAAGAACCGTCACATGAAGCTGTGACTTAATCTCTGCCATAACCATCTTGCGCATGGACTTAATAGAATACAGATTAATAAGTGACCCCGCAAGTGCCATAGGCACTGCCATAAGTAGAACGAGAGCCCATATAAGACTCATCTTTTTTACTTTTTTCTCCATTATCCTTTGTACCTCCTAATCCCCCTAATATTTATTCTGACTGCAACGAGCTGCCTCAAAATCGTCGCTTATAGTTTATTCTATCACAAATCATACCATAACACAAATCCACAACAAATCATCTGCCCGCCTTGCTGATTGCATTTGCAAGCTCCATTGACAGATATTCTCCTCTGTCGCAGGTATCATCGTTTATCTCACAGAGCAAAAATCCGTAGATTAAAGCATTATCGAACAATGAAAATACAGAATATCCTCTGCATTTTGCAGGAAGCTCGTTTCTGACGAAGATTTCTCTTAACGGAATCTTCTGTCTCTCCTTCGGAATAACGTAAATCTCCCCGGAACGTATAGCACATCTTAGATTTATATATTCTGGAAAATCTGCGTATTTCCTTATATTATATTCAACCGGATTTTCAAACAGATACACCACGCCGTTATCTATACCAAGCTTATCTATGTTCCTGAAAATATAGTCTATATCTTCCGGCGAATTACTTTTTGCTTCCGAACACTCAACCATAAAATCCTGCATTCTCTTCTGGTGCTCCAATGCAGCGCTTTTTTCGTTTATGCGCTGCTCGGATAATACATATATGACTCTGTCCTTCATATGAGTGAACAGGCGGTTAATCATCGTTATAGCCGAGGAACTACCCGCCATAAGGTTCATACTGCCCTGTAGCCTGTCAATACGTGAAAGTATCTTGGTAGCATCAGTATAATTCATCCCGCCATTTTCAAAGAAAATATTAATCAACCCACAAAGTCTTTCAAACTGCTCCCGATCCATATATTTTCGTCTTAGAGCGAACAGCATCTCTGATATATACTCATAAAAAAGCCTCTTAAGATTTATATTCTCACGATTGGAATCAGCATTTCCATATCGGTAAAAGCAGTCGTCAAACATTCGATATATGAAATCTGCATCCATATTGCGCATCTCAAGAATTGTGTACTCATACATTTCGTAATACAGAGATTCTCTGCTATAGAGCTTCGTATGAACAAGCTCCGAGCTAACCTCCCTGCCCTTTAATTTATCAAGCAGAACCTCCATAGCCTTCCGACCGAGTGAAGATTTGTCTGCACCTATTGATGATAATGTAGGATAAACCTCACTGGATATATGTGTATTATCAAATGCAAATATAAAAATATCCTTTCCCGGTAAAAGCTCTCTCTTTTTCATAGCTGCGTAAAGTCCCTGTGCAACAGCATCGTTTACACAGAATATTGCCTGTACATCAGGGTTATTGTTAAGCAGTATATCGGCTTCCCTCTCAGTATTTTCAGACATACCGGTTTTCTGATAATTTTTTTCACAAAAACTAATATTATTCTCAGCAAGACAACTCGTGAAAATCTCTTTTCTGGAGTTTGCACCGAAATTATCATCTCTGCCTCCAAGCATACAAAACTTCGTAAGTCCCTCAACATTCACAAGGTACTCCACTGCTTCTCTTATGCCCGGTTCATTATTATAATTAATTACTGTTTCTCCCTCTATATCCGATGTGACAAATACCTTAGGTATATCCAAAAAATGCTTTAAATATCCTGAATTAATTATGCGGCTGTAGCTCTTGCTAAGACTGCCAAGATGAATAATTGCTCCGTCTATATCACACAGCTCGCCAAGCTCGAATATTGAATTATATACCCTCTTATACATCCTCGTGCTGTCATTCGGGTCTGCTACATCTATATATTTGCCAACAAGCGTTACAAGCCTGATATTTTCCCCATTCGGAATGGCATCAATGACGTCCTTAATCAGCTCCTTAGAGAATTCCATGCCGATTTCATCAAGCATTATTGCAATTACCTTGTTTTTCTTCGTGTTCCTCTGCATAGTTATTCTCCCATGTCTATAAGCTCAGGCTGCGGTTTTGAAAACAGATAGCCCTGCGAATAATCAATACCATACATAAGAAGCTTCTGCTGTATCTCCTCATTCTCTACAAATTCTGCAATAATCTTAACCGGACGTTTGCTGATTTTCTTCCAGCCGGCAATTAGTGCAAGCAGATTCTCAAGTTCAATATCCTCGCAGCATTTTCTGACTATTGAGCCGTCTATTTTCAAGTAGTCTGAATGAATATTTGCTATATGCTGCAAATTAGAGAATCCGCTTCCGAAATCATCTATTGAAATCTGTGCCCCTAAATCATGGATTCTATCAACAAATGCCATAAGCTCATCATAATCTCCGATGTCCTCATTTTCCAATATTTCAAACACAAAATTCTCAGGATGCTTCGCAGTGGACAGGAATTCATAGATATGCTCTACAAGCTCAGTATTGTTAATATCTCTTATTCCGAGATTAAGGCTGACACTCTTATTCTCAATATCCTTAAAGCGTTCAAATACCTTTCTTATCATTACGTCTGAAATCTCATCATAAAGCAATCCATATGAGCGTGCCACATCAAGGAAGCTGCCCGGATAGTATACCTTTCCGTTTTCGTCTTCAAGCCTCATAAGGGACTCGTAATGGTGAATTGTATTGGAATTGTTGTCGTATATGCCCTGAAAATATGGAATTATCTTATCGTGTGCTATCGCATAGTTTATCACATTTACCATATGATAGCGCTCACGTATGCTCTCTTCATCAAGCCTTCCATAGTTGGCATTTCTGACAAGGAACTGAGTATTTTTACGTGTCATCTCAACCCTTGCGGAATAATATGCAGGATTCAGGTTATCAGTTGTAACATCGTCAATTACCGCAAACAGCGGTACTATGGCGATATACTCATCCGTCACCTCAAAAAGAGTATGCTGTAATGCTTTCATATCACTCACAAAATCTGAAAGAGCAAACATATATGAAGGTGCACCGATTGCGATATTCCAATCGTTAATGTGATATATGGTATATTTTTTCTTCCTTGCATAGCTTATGCACGTAGAAATATAATTGCGGTATGTGAGATTAATCATATTCTGTGAAAAGACAGAGCTCATATCTGAGGTTCCCGTCACATTTATCATACAGATGCGGTCGTAGCCCTTGACCTTAATATCAAGATTCATAGCCGCAGCATTCGGTATATCTTCGCTCTCGGAATAAAGCAGCTTCATCTCACAGTCACGCACGAACGCCTTAAGACTTTCCGCTTCTGTAGTCTGCTCGGACTTGGCAAATCTTTCCTCTATATCATACAGGTAGGAAAGAAGCTCATTATTATCTGCCGCAAGAGAATCGGTATGTGAGAATGCATACGGATTGTACTCATGCGTGGCAGGGGCTTCACCCATTACGGAGACTACGAAGGAACAGTTGGCAAATGTGTTTCTGCCGTTTGCATATGCAATCTCGCCATCCGTGATACAGCCGCACATATTGGAATTTTCATACGCCGAAAGCTCCCATTTTACGCAGTTTGAATAAATCATAGAACGTGCAATACACGAATATCCGAATATGGTTTCCGCCTTCGCAAAGTTCTCAACCCTACGGAACATCGCTCTATTATCAGCAATGATTTTTCTGTCATAGATAAATGCCCGACGCAGCTTTTTTCCCTTCTGCACATTGTGATTGGCATTAATCATCTCACGCTTTATTGAACGCTCAATATCAGGATGAGCACTGTATAATGACGCATTGGACGGAACACTCTCATCAAAGACCTCCCCAATACTCTTCTCATCAGAAAATTTTATAAATACAGGAATGTCACTTGCTTCAGAGTAGACAAATGGGAAAAGATTTGCAAGCTCTGGCTTATCAAACAGCTCGTCACCCACACCAAGACGGTATTCCTTTGCACCGTCCTTTCCGTCGATAGATAGTATGCAGGTTCCGAATGTATCGGTAACCTCAACCTCTTTACCTATAACCTGTACACCGGTTGCATATGAGCTAAAAACCTCTAATTCGCTTCCGCTTATTGCCGCAACAAGAATTCCCTTGTTCGACCAGCCCTGTTCATTGAATACAAATCCTGAATCTGCAAATTTATGAAAACTTATATCTGAAGTATTGGCTATTCCACCAATCATCTGCACATCCGGTATAACATCGTTGCAACGCTCAACAAAATCATACACGTCGAGATATTTTCCGGTAAGAAAGGTAAGCATAAGCTTCGTATCATCGCCAATTACAGCGAACTTTACACTGTGGCAGAGTTCATCTGCCGTAACAGGCATATCCTTATCATCAAATGTCGGCAGCAATGCAGTCCTTATACTTCCACCGTTCATCTGCGATACAGAGATTACACACTGATTCTGTGACAGCTTTCCCCAGTTTATTACAGCAGACGTGCTCGTTCCGAAAATATATGCTCCCGGTACAAGCCCTGCAATGAATCGGGCAAGCTCTACAGCCTCATCTTCCTGATGAATAGCCGTATGAACACGTATTAATATGTCCCCCTTCTTAGTGTCGAGATTAAGCTGACGGAATGTCTCTGCTAGTCTTGCTTTTGAAATATACTGAAAATTCCATGTGAACATATATACAACCGCTTCCCCTCTTTTGTGTATTTTTATGATTCTATGATTTCTGTAATACATATGCTGCTTACACAATAAAACAGAATATTATATCGTTATATAACCAAGTTATTATAACATAGCACGTGTAACAAATTTGCCACAAAACTTCTTGCTTAAAATTATACCCCCCCCACATATTTTTTACCATTTACATAATGGAAATCAACGAATGGAAATCAACGTTTTGTTCACATTTTATTCATATATAAAAATCCTCTTTTACCAGACACTCAGCTGATAAAAGAGGACAAAAAATATTGATATTTAGTTTTTCTTCTGATTCAAATCTGCCCTTGTTTCCTCTGCCCATACATACTGTTCCATATATGAGCCATTCGGTTTCTCAATTATGCCGGACAGATAATCATAATAATCACAGCTTAACAACTCCGTGTCAATGCTGTAATACCCCTTGTTATTATTCCTTATGGCATTCTCCATATCATATGACTTAAATGCTATACGTATATCGCTTGCTATGTTGCGCACATATCTTCTTTTCTTCTCAGTATCAACATCCTCATCCCACAGTATAAATCTGATTTCATCCTCAGAGACCTCGGCTCCCTTCTTGTCGATAAGATAGGCTAACATTTCTTTACACAAGGTCCTCTTGAATGTCATCGGAACACCATCTGCGAATACTTCAAAATGCCCGAAGCACTGTACCCTTATCTGACCTACGGGATACTTCAGATTATCAATCGCCTTCCTCATACTCTTCTCATTTACAGGCTTCATGATAAATCCGCTGACATACATTTCAAGCACATCAAGTGCATATTTTCCATGTCCGGTTACGAATACTATATTTGTCTTCGGTCTTATATCAAGTATCTGCTTTGCTGTCTCGAGTCCGTTAATATATGGCATCTCTATATCAAGAAATGCAATCTTTATATCCTCATCTTTAAAAATCTGCAAGGCTTCGTCGGAATTCTCTGCGGTAAATATTTCTGTTCCGCTTCCTAACACCTTAAGTGCTGTCCTTTTGATATCACTGAGTATAAGCGGCTCGTCGTCCGCAATAAGACATTTCATACATTTTCCCTCCTGTATATTTATTTATGTTATCTGCCGATTACACGAGAATTTATTCATTCTGTGCAACCGGAATATGAAATGCAACTCTTGTTCCCTCTCCTTTATTGCTCTTTATTATAACATGTCCCTGTAAGGTTTTGTATAGTCTGTCCTTCACATTTCTTATGCCTACATGATTTTTACCATCGAATTTTTCCTCACTGACATCAAATCCTGTACCGTCATCAGCTATCGTAACAAGTCTCATATCATCTATCTGCTGCATGCTCTCTCTTAAATATTCTGAAAAATGGTCAATCATCTCAACTGCCTTGTCAGTATCCTCATAGCAGAGACTTCTTATTACTGCGAGGTTACTGTTGATAAAATGCGGTCTTATCTGTGACATCAGAAGATTGACCTTATTACTCTCTAACTCACGCTCCCTCTCATACAGCTCATCCTTAAGCCCCATCAGATATATACCGGAGTAATAATTATAGTATACCAATATATCCAAAGCAGCA
>JAFTFE010000015.1 GCA_017449765.1 Lachnospiraceae bacterium
TAAAAAAGTTCTTGCATTATGATTTCACATGTTATATAATGGCTATTGCTGTGACATTGATAGCGTTGAAGCGGAGGTTGCCGCTTAAGCATTTAAGCGGGTTTTTCGTGGAGCGAATGTCAATTAATGATAACTGGCGACAAGTCACTGTACTTAATAACCATCTGCCAAGGGGCAGAGATGACGTGTGAAAATCATAATGCTTAAAATTATGACACACACGGGAAAGTTGTACAGTCACCGCTTGTCGTACTGATAATAAGTGCGAAAAGGAGGCGGCTTTTTTTATGGCAAGTCAAATAATGAGAATCACATTGAAGGCGTATGATCACAAGTTAATCGATCAGGCAGCTAAGCAGATCATTGAAACTGTTAAGAGTACAGGAGCAAAGGTAAGCGGACCTGTTCCAATGCCTACAAAGGTTGAGAAGATTACAATTCTTAGAGCTGTTCATAAGTATAAGGATTCCAGAGAGCAGTTCGAGCAGAGAACTCATAAGAGACTCATTGACGTTATTTCACCATCACAGAAGACAATCGATGCTCTTCAGAAGGTTGATATGTCAGCTGGTGTATACGTAGACGTTAAGATGAAGTAATTGAAAAAGTAATGCAGTAAATACCTAATTACATCCTATTATTAAGAAGGGATGAATTTAGTATGATTGCTTCGGCAATCCGCTGTGAATTAAAATTAGGAGGAAAATTTAAAATGAAGAAAGCTATTTTAGCAACTAAAGTCGGAATGACTCAAATCTTCAATGAAGACGGTGTTTTGACACCGGTAACAGTATTAGAGGCCGGACCATGTGTTGTAACTCAGATAAAAACAGTTGATAATGACGGTTACGATGCAATTCAGGTAGGTTTTGGCGAAAAGAAAGAAAAGATTGTTTCTAAGGATGTTTCAGGAAAGAAGGTTATCAGGAACCCACATGGTGCCGGCAAAGCTGAGGTTGGACATTTCAAGAAGGCAGGAACTACACCTAAGAGATATGTCAGAGAGTTTAAGCTTGAGAATGTTGCCGATTATAATGCAGGAGATGAAATCAAGGCTGACATTTTTGCAGAGGGTGATAAGATTGATGTAACTGCTAAGTCCAAGGGTAAAGGATATGCAGGCGGTATCAAGAGATACGGTATGCGTTCAGGCCCTTCAGCTCATGGTTCAAAGTACCATCGTCATGCAGGTTCAAATGGTTCTGCAACTACTCCGGGTAGAGTATTCAAAGGTAAGAAGATGCCCGGACATATGGGTAATGTAAGAGTTACAGTACAGAATCTTGAGATAGTTAAGATAGATGTTGAGAACAATGTAATCTTGGTAAAGGGTGCCGTTCCCGGACCTAAGAAATCATTAGTAATGATTAAGGAAACAGTAAAGGTTGGCAAGTAAGCCGGTCTTTAAGGAAGGAGGAACATTTAGATGGCAACAGTAGCAGTTTATAACATCGAAGGAAAAGAAGTTGACAAGCTTGAGCTTAATGACAATGTGTTCGGTGTTGAGATAAATGAACATTTATTACATCAGGCAGTTGTAAGCCAGTTGGCAAACAGCCGTCAGGGTACTCAGAGTGCTAAGACTCGTTCAGAAGTATCCGGTGGTGGTAGAAAGCCTTGGAGACAGAAGGGAACAGGTCATGCAAGACAGGGTTCCATCAGAGCTCCACAGTGGAAAGGCGGCGGAGTGGTATTCGCACCAAAGCCAAGAGATTATTCAATGAAGATGAATAAGAGAGAAAAGCAGATAGCTATCAAGTCAGCTCTTACTTCAAAGGTAAATGATGAGAAGTTTATCGTAGTTGACGAGTTAAAGTTAGATGAGATTAAGACTAATAATTTTGTAAAAATATTGGATGCTCTTAAGGCTCCAAAGGCATTGGTAGTAACTAAGGAAAATGATAAGAACGTTGTTCTTTCAGCAAGAAATATTCCTACTGTAAAGACTACATTATCAAGCACATTAAGTGTATACGATATTCTTAAGTATGAGTCACTTGTTATTACAAAGGATGCAGTAGCAGCAATTGAGGAGGTGTATGCATAATGGCAGATATCAAATATTATGACGTAATTATAAAGCCTGTACTCACAGAGAAGAGTATGAATGCAATGGCAGAAAAGAAGTACACTTTCCTTGTTCATCCTGAAGCAACCAAGAGTCAGGTTAAGGAAGCTGTTGAAAAGATGTTTGAAGGAACTAAGGTTGCTAAGGTCAACACTATGAACTATGACGGTAAGACCAAGAGACGTGGAATGACCTATGGCAAGACAGCCAAGACAAAGAAGGCAGTAGTTCAGCTTACAGCCGAGAGCGCAGATATCGAGCTCTTTGAGGGACTGTAAGAAATATGATTTATACGCAGTAAAGCGTGATAATAAAACGTGTAATCGAAAGGAGAAACAAAATGGGAATTAAGACATATAACCCATATACACCTTCCAGAAGGAATATGACTGGTCTTGATTTTGAGGAGATTACAAAAGCAACTCCTGAGAAATCACTCCTTGCTAAGAAGAAAAAGACAGCAGGACGTAACAACCAGGGTAAGATAACTGTCAGACATCACGGTGGTGGTAACAGACAGAAATATAGAATAATTGATTTCAAGAGAAATAAGGATGATATACCTGCAAAGGTTGCAGCTATCGAGTACGATCCTAACAGAACAGCTAATATCGCACTTCTTTACTATGCAGATGGTGAGAAGGCATATATCTTAGCTCCTGTAGGACTTAAGGTTGGCGATGAGCTCATGAACGGACCAAAGGCAGAAGTTAAGGTAGGTAACTGCTTACCGCTTTCTGAGATTCCTGTCGGTACGGAGATTCATAACATCGAGCTTTATCCTGGTAAGGGCGGACAGCTTGTTCGTTCAGCAGGTAACTCAGCACAGCTTATGGCTAAGGAAGGTAAGTATGCTACTTTAAGACTTCCTTCAGGCGAGATGAGAATGGTTCCAATTATCTGCCGCGCAACTATCGGTCAGGTAGGAAATATTGAGCATGGACTTGTAAACATAGGTAAGGCAGGACGTAAGCGTCATATGGGTATCAGACCTACTGTTCGTGGTTCTGTTATGAACCCTAACGACCATCCACATGGTGGTGGTGAAGGTAAGACCAGCATCGGTAGACCGGGTCCTTCTACTCCTTGGGGTAAGCCGGCACTTGGCTTAAAGACAAGAAAGAAGAACAAGCAGTCTAACAAGCTGATAATCAGAACAAGAGACGGAAAGAACGTTAAGTAAGGAGGGTAAACTATGGCTCGTTCATTAAAAAAAGGACCATTTGCAGATGATTATTTATTAAAGAAGATAGATGCATTAAATGCGGCAAATGACAAGCAGGTTATTAAGACATGGTCACGTCGTTCAACCATCTTCCCATCATTCGTCGGTCATACAATCGCAGTATATGATGGAAGAAAGCACGTGCCTGTATATATAACAGAGGATATGGTTGGACACAAACTCGGTGAGTTTGTTTCAACAAGAACATACAGAGGACATGGAAAAGACGAAAAGAAAGGCAAGAGAGGTTAAGTAGGAAGGAGGATACATCAAATGGCAAAGGGACATAGATCTCAGGTTAAGAGATTAAGAAATGAAGAAAATAAAGATACAAGACCAAGAGCTACTGTATCATATGCCAGAGTTTCAGTAACAAAAGCATGCTTCGTATTAGATGCTATAAGAGGTAAGGATGTAGCTTCTGCACTTGGAATTCTTGCTTATAATAACAGATACGCATCAAAGGTTATAGAGAAATTATTGAAGTCAGCTATTGCTAACGCAGAGAACAACAACGGACTTAAGGCAGAAGACCTTTACGTTGCCGAGTGTTATGCAAACAAGGGACCTACAATGAAGAGAATTCAACCAAGAGCACAGGGCAGGGCTTATAGAATCGAGAAGAGAACAAGCCACATTACAATAGTGCTTGATGAAAGATAGGAGGTAAGCAATGGGACAGAAGGTTAATCCACATGGTTTAAGAGTCGGAGTCATCAAGGATTGGGATTCTAAATGGTATGCTGATACTAAAGATGGTGAATTTGCTAATAACCTTGTTGAAGATTATAAAATCAGAGAGTTTTTAAAGAAAGAGCTTTATTCAGCAAATGTTTCCAAGATTGAAATCGAGAGAACTGCTGATAAGGTAAGAGTTAATGTATATACTGCTAAGCCTGGTATCGTAATCGGTAAGGGCGGTGCAGGAATTGAAAAGGTTAAGAATAAGGTTCAGAAGCTTACTTCTAAGAAGCTTATTATCGAAATCAAGGAGATTAAGAAACCTGATTTAGATGCTCAGCTTGTAGCAGAGAATATCGCTGCACAGCTTGAGAATCGTATCTCCTTCAGAAAGGCTATGAAGTCTTGCATGGGCAGAACCATGAAGGCAGGAGCTTTAGGTATAAAGACTTCTGTATCGGGAAGACTTGGTGGCGCTGATATGGCAAGAACAGAGTTCTACAGCGAGGGAACAATACCTCTTCAGACTCTTCGTGCCGATATCGACTATGGATTTGCAGAAGCAGATACAACTTATGGTAAGGTCGGAGTTAAGACTTGGATTTACCATGGAGAAATACTCCCAACTAAGGGAAATAAGGAAGGGAGCGATAAATAATGTTAATGCCTAAGAGAGTTAAGCACCGTAAGCAGTTCAGAGGTTCTATGAAGGGCAAGGCGCTTAGAGGAAATAAAATCACTAACGGTGAATATGGTATAGTTGCACTTGAGCCGGCATGGATCAAGTCAAATCAGATAGAGGCAGCCAGAATTGCTATGACACGTTACGTAAAGCGTAATGGTAAGGTTTGGATCAAGATATTCCCTGACAAGCCTGTTACAGCAAAACCTGCTGAAACACGTATGGGTTCAGGTAAAGGATCTCTTGAATACTGGGTAGCTGTTGTTAAGCCGGGCAGAGTTATGTTTGAGATTGCAGGTGTTCCTGAGGAGACTGCAAAGGAAGCACTTCGCCTTGCTACACACAAATTACCTGTAAAGTGTAAGATAGTATCAAAGGCCGACTTGGAGGCTGAAGAAGGAGGTAATAGCAGTGAAGCTTAAGGAATATAAAGAAGAATTAAATGCAAAATCTCTTGAAGAATTACAAAGCGATTTAGTAGCTGCTAAGAAGGAATTATTTAACTTAAGATTCCAGAATGCCACTAATCAGCTTGAGAATACAAGCAGAATCAAAGATGTAAGAAAGAATATAGCAAGAATACAGACAGTCATAGCCCAAAAGGCTAATGCTTAATATCGTAAAGGAGGAAATATTGTGGACAGAAATCTGAGAAAAACACGTGTAGGTTTAGTTACAAGTGATAAGATGGATAAGACAATTGTTGTATCAATCGTTGATAATGTAAAGCATCCTCTTTACGGTAAGATTGTAAAGAGAACTTACAAATTAAAGGCTCATGATGAGAACAATGAGTGTAAGATTGGTGATAGAGTAAGGGTTATGGAGACAAGACCATTATCAAAGGATAAGAGATGGAGACTTGTTGAAATAATCGAGAAAGCAAAGTAAGGAGGCAAAGACAATGGTTCAGCAGGAAACAAGACTTAGAGTTGCTGACAATACAGGTGCTAAGGAAATCCTTTGCATCAGAGTATTAGGCGGTTCTACAAGAAGATATGCAAATATCGGTGATATCATCGTTGCCTCTGTTAAAGACGCAACACCAGGCGGAGTTGTTAAGAAGGGTGACGTTGTTAAGGCTGTTGTAGTTCGTACCAAGAAGGGTGCACGTCGTAAGGACGGTTCTTATATCAAGTTTGATGAGAATGCAGCAGTAATTATAAAGGATGATGGTAATCCAAGAGGAACTCGTATATTTGGACCTGTCGCAAGAGAGTTAAGAGACAAGAAGTTCATGAAGATAGTTTCTTTGGCACCGGAAGTATTATAGGAGGTAGAGACTGTGGCAACAATGAAAATCAAAAAAGACGATCTTGTTAAAGTAATTGCCGGTAAGGATAAAGGCAAAGAAGGTAAAGTATTAGCAGTTGATACTAAGAATAATACAGTATTAGTTGAAGGTGTTAATATAGTACACAAGCATAGTAAGCCAAGCATGCAGAATCAGCAGGGCGGAATTATAGATAAGGAAGCTCCTATCGATATATCTAACGTTATGTATCTTTACAAGGGAAAGCCTGTAAGAGTAGGCTTCCAGGGTGAGAAGAAGGATAAGGTCAGAGTAGCTAAGGTTGACGGTAAGTTAGAGGTTATTGATTAGGAAGCATAGGAAAGGAGGCACAGGATTTTGAGCAGACTTAAAGATTTATATAATGATGAAATTAAAGATGCTATGACAAAAAAGTTTGGATATAAAAATGTTATGCAGATACCAAAGCTTGAGAAGATTGTTATCAATATGGGCGTTGGCGAAGCTAGAGAGAATGCCAAGATATTGGATTCAGCTGTGAAAGATTTGGAAATCATAACAGGTCAGAAAGCTGTAATTACACGTGCTAAGAAATCAGTTGCAAACTTCAAGTTAAGAGAGGGTATGCCTATCGGATGTAAGGTTACATTAAGAGGCGAGAAGATGTATGAATTTACAGACAGACTTGTAAACCTTGCATTACCACGTGTACGTGACTTCAGAGGCGTAAACCCTGATGCATTTGACGGAAGAGGTAATTACGCATTAGGAATTAAAGAGCAGCTTATTTTCCCGGAAATCGAGTACGATAAGGTTGATAAGGTAAGAGGTATGGATGTTATATTTGTAACCACTGCCGAGACTGACGAGGAAGCTCGTGAATTATTATCACTTTTCGGTATGCCGTTTAAGAAGTAAGAGGAGGAATCATAATGGCAAAAACAGCAATGAAGGTAAAACAGCAGCGCAAGCAGAAGTTTTCAACCAGAGAATATACTCGTTGTAAGATTTGCGGACGTCCACATTCTGTATTAAGAAAGTATGGAATTTGCAGAGTATGCTTCAGAGAGTTAGCATACAAGGGACAGATACCGGGCGTTAAGAAGTCAAGCTGGTAAGAATATATAAGGAGGCAAAAGAATTATGTCAATGAGCGATCCAATTGCAGATATGCTTACAAGAATTCGTAATGCAAATACTGCAAAACATGATACAGTAGATATACCGGCATCTAAAATGAAGCTGGCGATTGCAGATATTCTTCTTAAAGAGGGATATGTTAAAGCAGTTGACGTTATAGAGGAAGGTAACTTTAAAACAATAAAGATTACACTCAAGTATGGTGCAGACAAGAATGAGAAAATTCTTACCGGACTTAAGAGAATATCTAAGCCTGGACTTCGTGTATATGCATCAAAGGATAAACTTCCAAAGGTTCTTGGCGGTCTTGGAGTTGCAATTATCTCAACTAACAAGGGTGTATTAACTGATAAGGAAGCAAGAAAAGAAAATGTTGGCGGAGAGGTACTTGCTTTTATCTGGTAGTAAGTATACTTCGTAAGTAAATTAAGGAGGACGGCGAAATGTCACGTATCGGAAGAATGCCTATCGCTATACCTGCCGGTGTTACAGTAGATATAGCAGAAAATAACAAGGTGACTGTAAAAGGCCCTAAGGGAACTCTTGAGAGAGTACTTCCTGCTGAGATGGAGATTAGCAAAGAGGGCGAAGAGATTGTTGTAAAGAGACCAAATGATTTAAAGAAGATGAAGTCATTACATGGTCTTACAAGAACATTGATTAATAATATGGTAATCGGTGTAACTGAAGGTTATCAGAAGGTGCTTGAGGTAAACGGTGTAGGTTACAGAGCTGCAAAGCAGGGTAACAAGCTTAACTTAGCACTCGGTTACTCACATCCTGTTGATATGACAGATCCTGAGGGAATCACAACAACAGTTGATGGTAATAAGATAATTGTCAGTGGTATAGATAAAGAGAAAGTTGGCCAATATGCTGCCGAAATCAGAGAGAAGAGAGCACCGGAGCCTTACAAGGGCAAGGGTATCAAGTATGCTGATGAGGTTATAAGAAGTAAAGTTGGTAAGAATGGTAAGAAATAATTAAGGGAGTGAAAAAGATGATTAATAAGGAATCAAGAAGTGCTTTTCGTACTAAATA